>NZ_JAIUHI010000023.1:0-77232 GCF_020165035.1 Mesorhizobium sp. CA6
GCTTCCGGTGCTCACGTACTTTAAGTACGCTCCGCTCCGGTTCTCGGAAGCCACCATTTTCGACTCGGCCTGACCTGCCCCTCAAGTCGCGCCAATCAACCGCGGTAAGGCAAAACCTCGCTCGGCGTGCTGAGCGATTGCAGCGTGCCTGGATCGGCGCCGCCGATCCAGCCGAGCACGGCGCGGGCGAGCTCGGAACCGGCGAGCCGGAAATTCTCGTTGACGACGAGCAGCTCTCGCCGGAACAGATGCAGCAGTTCCGACGATTGTTTCGACACCACGTCGACGTCGCGGCCGAGCTTCAGCCCGGCATCCTCGATGCCGGCCACGATGGCGAGCGTCGCGGCGGCGGCGCTGCTGACGAAGCCGTCCGGACGGTCCTTGCGCCGCATCAATTGCGCGGTCCGCATCCTGATCTGCTCGATCGACTGATCGATGGAGACGGTGTTGAACGGCACCTCGCTGGCACCCACCTCGCTCAGCGCATCGGCAAAGCCGGCGACCGTATGGCCGTGATAGGTGAGGCCGACCGGAGGCGTCACCAGGGCAAGCCGGTTGCGGCCCCTGCCGGCGAGGTAGCGGACGGCTTCGCCGGCAAAGGCATAATTGTCGAAGTCGTGATAGGGATGCACCAGCCCCATGTCGGTGCGACCATGCGTGGCGAAGGGAATGCCGCGCTCCAGCATATAGCGCGCCCGTGGATCGTTGGGCTGGGTGCGCGAGATGATGACGCCGTCGGCCGAGCCCGTCTCGACCAGATAGCGCACCGGGTCCAGCGGATCCTGCGAGCGCGAATAGGGCGTGACGATCAGATGGTAGGGCGTGTCGGCGATCACCTCGGTGACGCCGTAGATGATGTCCGAGACGAAGCTCATGAGCTCGTGCTCGGTGTTCAGCACAAGCGATATCACGTTGGTCTTGCCGGTTCTCAAGCGCACGCCGGCGCGGTTCGGGCGATAGCCGATCTGCTTGGCGACGAGCTGGACGCGGCGCCTGGTCTCGGCGCCGATCTCGGGCGCATCCTTCAGCGCGCGCGAGACTGTCGTGACGCCCAGCCCGGTCATGAAGGCAAGCGTCTTCAACGTCGGCCGTTCCTTGCCCGACGTGTCGTCGTCGCCCTTCTTCGTTATCCGTCTATCCATCGTCCCGCCCGTCAGGCGCATAGCAGTCGCGGGGCCGACCGGCAATCGTGCGGCGGTGACATTTGCGCGACCTTCAGTTTGCGGCTCGGCTCAATATACTGAAACGTTACAGATTGCCAATCTTCGTGATCAACCGGCAAGGTCGCGCCGCCGGCATCGCGGATGCGGAGAGGAGCCGAAAGTCGCTGGAATCACAAAGAAATATCGGTATGGGCCTGCTTTTGGCACCAATCGACTGATCTGATACCGGCGTTGCCGCCTCGGGAGAAAGATTTTGTTCGCGTCGCGAAAAAATCTTGGCCGGCCTCAAGGCGAGGGGTTGCCTAGGCGGATCATTTGCCGTATCGAAAATCTGTAACGTTTCAGATTCTGGGAGGAGCCGAAATGCGATACAAATTCCTGACTGCTGCCTTTGCCGCGACAGTTGCGCTCAATTTCGCCGGTCCGGCGGCCGCGACCGACCTGGAAGTCACCCATTGGTGGACTTCCGGCGGCGAGGCGGCAGCGGTGGCCGAGCTTGCCAAGGCATTCGACGCGACGGGCAACCACTGGGTCGACGGCGCCATTGCAGGCTCCGGCGGCACGGCGCGGCCAATCATGATCAGCCGCATCACCGGCGGCGATCCAATGGGCGCCACCCAGTTCAACCACGGCCGCCAGGCCGAGGAGTTGGTGCAGGCCGGGCTGATGCGCGACCTCACCGATATCGCCACCAAGGACAAGTGGACGGAGATCGTGCGGCCGAAGAGCCTGCTCGATAGTTGCACCATCGACGGCAAGATCTATTGCGTGCCGGTCAATATCCATTCCTGGCAGTGGCTGTGGCTGTCCAACGAGGCCTTCCAGAAGGCCGGCCTGCCTGTGCCGAAGGACTGGAATGAATTCGTGGCGGATGCGCCGGCGCTGGAAAAGGCGGGCATCATTCCGCTCGCGGTCGGCGGACAGGCCTGGCAAGCCTCGGGCGCCTTCGACGTGCTGATGGCCGCGACCGGGGGCACCGACACGTTCCTCAAGGTCTACAAGGACAAGGATGCCGCGTTCGCGGCAGGCCCGGAGATCGCCAAGGTGTTCAAGGCGGCGGACGACGCCCGCAAGATGGCCAAGAACACCAATGTGCAGGACTGGAACCAGGCCACCAATCTGGTCATCACCGGCAAGGCCGCCGGCCAGATCATGGGCGACTGGGCGCAGGGCGAGTTCCAGGTTGCCGGCAAGACGGCCGGCAAGGACTATACCTGCCTGCCCGGCCTCGGCCTGAACGAAGTCATCGCCACGGGCGGCGATGCCTTCTACTTCCCGCTGCTCAAGGATGAGGCAAAGACGAAGGCGCAGGCGGTGCTCGCCGAGACCTTGCTCGATCCGAAGACCCAGGTCGCCTTCAACCTCAAGAAGGGCTCGCTGCCGGTGCGTGGCGACGTCGACCTCAACGCGGCGAACGACTGCATGAAGAAGGGCCTCGCCATCCTCGCCAAGGGCGCCGTCATGCCGTGGACGGACCAACTGCTTTCGCAGGACAGCCAGAAGCAGAAGGAGGACCTGTTCTCCGAGTTCTTCGCCAAGCCGGACATGACGGTCGAAGAGGCGCAGAAGCGCTTCGCCGCCATCATCGCTTCGGCCGATTGATCTACCGGCGCCCCGCCAGCTCCCGGTCCCTGCCTAACAGGGGTCGGGAGCATCATGTCCTCATTGCCCCAGCCCGGCTGTCGAGATGAGCAATAGCGAACGTCCCAACCAGCTTTTCCGTAACCTCAATGCGAAGATCGCATCGATTCCGATGGTGCTCACCGCGCTTGTGGTGTTCGTCGGCGGCACGGCCTGGACGGTTCTCTACTCCTTCACCAATTCGAAGCTGCTGCCACGGCTCAACTTCGTCGGCCTCGACCAGTATTATCGGTTGTGGGCGACGCCGCGCTGGCTGATCTCGATCGAGAACCTCCTGATCTATGGCGTGATCTCGCTGGTGTTCTCGCTGGTGATCGGCTTCGTCCTGGCGGCGCTCCTCGACCAGAAGATCCGCTTCGAGGATACGTTCCGCACCATCTTCCTCTATCCCTTCGCGCTCTCCTTCATCGTCACCGGGCTGGTCTGGCAATGGCTGCTCAACCCGGATTTCGGCATCCAGCGCGTCGTGCGCGACCTCGGCTGGACGGGCTTCAGCTTCGATCCGCTCTATAATTCCAGCATAGTCATCTACGGCATTTCCATCGCCGCGCTTTGGCAGGGCACGGGGCTGATCATGTGCCTGATGCTTGCCGGCCTGCGCGGCATCGACGAAGACATATGGAAGGCGGCGCGAGTGGACGGCATCCCGATGTGGAAGACCTACGTGTTCATCGTCATCCCGATGATGCGGCCGGTCTTCATCACCACGCTGGTCATCATCGCCGCCGGCATCGTCAAGGTCTATGACCTCGTCGTGGCGCAGACCAGCGGCGGGCCGGGAATCGCCTCCGAAGTGCCGGCAAAATACGTCTACGACTACATGTTCTTCGCCCAGAATCTCGGCCAGGGTTTCGCCGCCTCGACCATGATGCTGCTCTCGGTGATGATCGTCATCGTGCCATGGGCCTATCTCGAATTCGGAGGCCGCCGGCGTGGTTGATGTCGCTGCCTCCCCATCCGATGCGGGCGTCCTTCGGCGCGACGAAGCCGGGCCTGCCGGCGCGAAGCCGCGGCATGCGCTCTCGCGCCGCAACATCTTTCTCTACGGCACGCTGATCGTCGTGGCGCTCTATTACCTTTTGCCGCTCTACGTGATGATCGTCACGTCGCTGAAGGGCATGCCGGAAATCCGCCTCGGCAACATCTTCTCGCCGCCGGTGGAAATCACCTTCGAACCCTGGGTGAAAGCCTGGGCGACCGCCTGCACCGGCCTCAACTGCGACGGGCTCTCGCGCGGTTTCTGGAATTCGGTGCGCATCACCGTGCCGTCGGTGCTGCTGTCGATCGCGATCGCCTCGGTGAACGGCTATGCCTTGGCCAACTGGCGCTTCAAGGGCGCCGACACCTTCTTCATCATCCTGATCGTCGGCGCCTTCATCCCCTACCAGGTGATGATCTACCCGATCGTCATCATCCTGCGCGAGATCGGCATATACGGCACGCTGACCGGCCTTGTGATCGTGCATTCGATCTTCGGCATGCCGATCCTGACGCTCTTGTTCCGCAACTATTTCACGTCGATGCCGGAGGAACTGTTCCGCGCGGCGCGCGTCGACGGCGCCGGCTTCTGGGGCATTTATCTGCGCATCATGCTGCCGATGTCGCTGCCGATCTTCGTCGTCGCCATCATCCTGCAGGTCACCGGCATCTGGAACGACTTCCTGTTCGGCGTCGTCTACACGCGCCCCGACACCTATCCGATGACGGTGCAGCTCAACAACATCGTCAATTCGGTGCAGGGCGTGAAGGAATACAACGTTAACATGGCCGCGACGATCCTCACCGGACTCGTTCCGCTCATCGTCTATTTCATTTCCGGCAAGCTCTTCGTGCGCGGCATCGCGGCCGGCGCAGTGAAAGGATGATGATGGCAGCGGCAATCGCCAATCCCAGCGTGTCGATCCAGGACCTGTCGCTCAATTTCGGTGTGATGTCGGTGCTGAAGACGCTCAATCTCGACGTCGCCGAGGGCGAGTTCATCGTGCTTCTGGGACCGTCCGGCTGCGGCAAATCCACCTTGCTCAACTGCATAGCCGGCCTGCTCGACATTTCGGAAGGTCGCATCTTCATCAAGGGCAAGAACGTCACCTGGGAGGAGCCTAAGGACCGCGGCATCGGCATGGTGTTCCAGTCCTACGCGCTCTATCCGCAGATGACGGTGGAGAAGAACCTGTCCTTCGGTCTGCGCGTTGCGGGCCTGGCCAAGGACGAGATCGCCAAGCGCATCGCACGCGCCGCCGAGATCCTGCAGATCGAGCCGCTGTTGCAGCGCAAGCCCTCGGCGCTCTCCGGCGGCCAGCGCCAGCGCGTGGCGATCGGGCGGGCACTGGTGCGCGACGTCGACGTCTTCCTGTTCGACGAGCCGCTCTCCAACCTCGATGCCAAGCTGCGGGCGGAACTGCGCGTCGAGATCAAGCTGTTGCACCGCAAGCTCGAAAACACCATGATCTACGTCACCCACGACCAGATCGAGGCAATGACGCTCGCCGACCGCATCGCGGTGATGAAGGGCGGCGTCATCCAGCAACTCGACGCGCCGCAGACCATCTACAACCGTCCGGTCAATCGCTTCGTTGCCGGCTTCCTCGGCTCGCCGGCGATGAACTTTGTCGACGGCCATTTGGAAAACGCGGATGGCCGCTGGCATTTTCTCGCCGATGGTCTGAAGGTTCCACTCAGTACCTATGATTTCGATCGGCAGCCGGAACCCGGACCAGCCGTGTTCGGCATCAGGCCCGAACATGTGAGTCTGAACAGCGGCGCCGGCTGGCCATTCTCGGCGGCCAGCAAAGTCGAAGTGGTGGAACCTATGGGCTCCGACACGCTGGTCTGGCTGCAGCTCGCCCAACAGAAATTCAGCGTCCGGGTTACCTCGGAGCGCACGCCCCGGAATGATGAGGCGGTGACCGTCGGCTTCGATCCGATGCGCGCTTCGCTCTTCGATGCCCAGACCGGCAACCGCCTTTAACCTCCCAAGCAGAACGGACAGGACATGAACTGGTCATTCCAACTCTACAGCGCTCGCAATTTTCAACCATGGAACGACGTGGTGAAAATGCTCGGCGAGCTCGGCTACAGCCAGGTCGAAGGCTTTGGCGGCGTCTATGACGACCCGAAGGCGTTTCGCGCCGAGCTCGACAAGAACGGGCTTGCGATGCCGACCGGGCATTTCTCGATCGAGGCGCTGGAGAACGATTTCGACGGCGTGCGCAAGATCGCCGACGCGCTCGGCATCAGGCTTGTGATCTGCCCCTATCTGATGCCCGATCAGCGCCCGTCCGACGCCGCCGGCTGGCGCGGCTTCGGCGAGCGCCTGGCCAAGGTGGGCGAGGCGGCAAAAAAGGCCGGCTACGGCTTTGCCTGGCACAACCATGATTTCGAGTTCAAGGCGCTTGCGGACGGCTCGCTGCCGCAGGACCACATCCTGTCCGCGGCACCGGACATCGGCTGGGAAATGGACGTCGCCTGGGTGGTGCGCGGCGGCGCCGATCCGCTGCCCTGGATCGAGAAGCATGGCAAGCGGATCGTTGCCGTCCACGTCAAGGACATGGCGAAGCCGGGCGAGGGGCTGGACGAGGACGGCTGGTCCGATGTCGGTCACGGCACGATCGACTGGGCGGGCCTGTTCAAGACGTTGCGCGCCAAGAGCGCGGCGCAGTATTTCGTCATGGAGCAGGACAACCCCAACGACATCGAGCGCTATGCCCGCCGCTCAATCGCAGCAGCCAAGAGCTGGCAGGAGTAATCGAAATGGCAGAGAAACTTGGCATCGGCGTCATTGGCTGCGGCAACATCTCGAAGGCGTATTTCTCGCTGGCGCCGCTGTTCCGCGGCATCAAGATGCGCGCCTGCGCGGATATCAACATGGAGGCCGCGAAAGCGCGGGCGAAGGAGTTCAAGCTGCGCGCCGAGACGGTCAACGACCTGCTCAAGGACGACGAGATCGACATCCTCGTCAACCTGACGGTTCCGGCGGTGCACTACGAAATCTCCAAAGCGGTGCTCGACGCCGGCAAGCATGTCTATTCGGAAAAGCCGTTCGTCTTGTCGATCGAGGAAGGGCTCGATCTCAAGAAACGGGCCGAGAAGAAGGGCCTGCGCATCGGTTCGGCGCCGGACACCTTCCTCGGCGGCGCGCACCAACTGGTCCGCGATCTCATCGACAGCGGCAAGCTGGGCGCGATCACCAGCGGCACCTGCCATGTGATGGGCCATGGCATGGAGCACTGGCACCCCAACCCGGATTTCTTCTTCCAGCCGGGCGCCGGCCCGGTGCTCGACATCGGGCCATACTATGTCACCAACCTGATCCAGTTGATCGGGCCGGTGAAGCAGGTGGCCGCCTTCGCAACGACGCCGGCCAAGGAGCGCACCATCAGCTCCAAACCGCGGGCGGGCGAGAAGATCCCGGTGAACACGCCGACCACCATCCATGCGCTGCTCGAATTCGCGAATGGCGCGGTGATCACGCTCAACACCTCCTGGGACGTCTGGAGCCATGGCCACGCGCCGATGGAGCTCTACGGCGAATTGGGCACCGTCTTCGTGCCGGATCCGAATTTCTTCGGCGGCGATGTACGCTTCACCGACTCGGCCAAGCCGGTGAAGAGGCTGCCCAAGTGGAACCATCCGTTCGGCGTGCCGAACGAGATGCACGGCCAGGGGATGATGGCTAATTATCGCACCGCCGGCCTTGCCGACATGGCAATCGCGATTGGCGAAGGGCGGCCGCACCGCTGCTCGATGGAGCTGGCGCTGCACGCCGTCGATGTCATGACAGGCATCCTGCGCTCGGGCGAAAGCGGCAAATATGTCGCCATGCAGACGACTTGCGAGCGGCCGGCCGCGCTCGGCGTCAAGGACGCGAAGGCGTTGCTGGCGAAGAAAAAGTAGGTGGCAACCCCTCTCCCCGTTCCGGCCGGGAGAGGGTAAGGGTTAGGGGCAAGCATCGATTCAAATCAGGTTGGCGATGGTCGCCGCGCCGTTTCGATCCCAAGGATTCCCTATGCCCTATGTCGCCGCCGAAAATCGCTACGAGAAGATGATCTATAACCGCTGCGGACGGTCCGGCCTGAAGCTGCCGGCGATCTCGCTCGGGCTATGGCACAATTTCGGCAACGATACGCCGCACAGGACCAAGCAGGCGATCGTGCGCAAGGCCTTCGATCTCGGCATCACGCATTTCGATCTCGCCAACAATTACGGCCCGCCGCCCGGCTCGGCGGAAACCGCGTTCGGCGAGATTCTGCGCACCGATTTCGCCGCCTATCGCGACGAGATGATCATCTCGACCAAGGCCGGCTACGAGATGTGGGCCGGTCCGTACGGCGAATGGGGCAGCCGCAAATATGTGCTGGCCAGCCTCGACCAGAGCCTCAAGCGAATGGGGCTCGACTATGTCGATATCTTCTATTCGCACCGTTTCGATCCCGAGACGCCGCTGGAGGAGACGATGGGCGCGCTCGACCACGCGGTGCGCTCGGGTAAGGCGCTCTATGCCGGCATCTCCTCCTACAACTCGCAGCGCACGCGGGAAGCAGCCGACATTTTGCGCCAGCTCGGCACCCCTTGCCTCATCCACCAGCCGAGCTATTCGATGCTCAACCGCTGGGTCGAGGAGGATGGGCTGCTCGACACGCTGGAGGGGCTCGGCATCGGCTCGATCGTGTTCTCGCCGCTGGCGCAGGGCATGCTGACCGACAAATATCTCGGCGGCATCCCCGAGGGCAGCCGCGCATCCCAGGGCAAGTCGTTGCGACCGGCCTTCATCAACGACAAGTCGATCGCCAACATCAAGGCGCTCAACGCCATTGCCGGCCGCCGCGGCCAGACCTTGGCGCAGATGGCGCTGGCCTGGGTGCTACGCAAAGGCCGCGTGACCACGGCGCTGATCGGGGCCAGCCGGCCGGAACAGGTCGAGGATTGCGTCGGCGCGCTCAAGGCGCTCGAGTTCTCCGACGCCGAGCTCGCCGAGATCGACAGCCACGCCCGCGAGTCCGACATCAACCTCTGGGCGGCTTCGGCCGAACGCAAGGGACCGCCGCGCAAGTAGCGATCAGCTGGCGAACCATCTCGTCGGCGCGCGCACCAGAAGGGATGCGCTGCGGAAACAGTGGCAAAATCGCTTGTTCGTCGTTATCTCAGGGGAATGGAAGTCGTTCGCGAGATCTGCCGCGAGCGTCGATTGGGCGAACAAGATGACGGCAAGAGATGCGCTGACCAAGAACCAGCTCTGCGTGCTCGAGAAGCTCGAGGCGTCCAGCGGACCGCTCAGCGCCTATACTTTGCTCGACCAGCTGCGCGAGCGCGGTTTCCGCGCGCCGCTGCAGGTCTACCGGGCGCTCGACACGCTGGTGAAGTCCGGCTTCGTGCACCGGCTCGAAAGCCTCAACTCCTTCGTCGCCTGCGCCGAGCCGCACGACCACAGCCATTCGATGACGGCCTTCGCCATCTGCGACAATTGCGGCCAAGTGACCGAGATGTCCGACCACGATGTCGGCCACCGGCTGGACGAATGGGTGCGCTCGACGGGATTTGCCGCCAAGAAGGCGGTGATCGAGTTTCGCGGTGTGTGCGCCAAGTGCAGGGCTGAGGCTGCGTAAGCCTTCACTTCGTCATACTAGGGCGGAGCAAGGAGCGAAGCGACGCGCGCAGACCCTAGTATCCATTCCGTGACATACACGCACCGCCACGGTGCAGAATCTGCATTGACAAGCGGCGTGCTCGGCAAGCTATCCACAACCGCCGCGCACTACGGCGCGCGTCGCGGCATGGATCCTCGGGTCTGCGCGCGTCGCTTCGCTCCTTGCTCCGCCCGTGGATGACGAACGAACGTGAGACGCCTAATGCGCCTCGTCCCAATTATCCGCGGCCCGCGCATCGACATGCAGCGGCACCGACATCGAGACCGCCGGCATCGGCGCATTCTCCATCACCTTGCGCACCACGGGGATCGTCGCCTCGACCTCCGCTTCCACCGTCTCGAAGATCAGCTCGTCATGCACCTGCAACAGCATGCGGGCGGAGAGCTTCGCCTTGTCCAGCGCTTCTTCCATATGCACCATGGCGCGGCGGATGATGTCGGCGGCGGTGCCCTGGAGCCTGGCGTTGATCGAGGCGCGCTCGTTGAAGGCGCGCACCGACGGGTTGGAAGCCCTTATCTCCGGATAGTGGATGCGGCGGCCGAAGATTGTCTCGACGAAACCGTTCTCCCGCGCATAGGCCTTGGTCTCCTCGATATAGTCCCGGATGCCCGGAAAACGCTCGAAATAGCGTTTGATGTAGGCGCCCGCCTCCTCGCGCGGGATCGACAGCTGGTTGGCGAGGCCGAAGGCCGAGATGCCGTAGATGATGCCGAAATTGATCGCCTTGGCGCGCCGGCGCACTTCCGAAGGCATGCCTTCGACCGGCACATTGAACATTTCCGACGCGGTGATGGCATGAATGTCGGCGCCGTCGGCGAAGGCCTGCTTGAGCTGTGGGATCTCGGCGACATGGGCAAGCACGCGCAATTCGATCTGGCTGTAGTCGGCCGAGACCAGCTTGTGGCCTTTCTCCGCAATGAAGGCGGTCCTGATCTTGCGGCCTTCCGCCGTGCGCACCGGGATGTTCTGCAGATTGGGATCGGAGGACGACAGGCGCCCGGTGGTGGTTGCTGCCAGCGCATAGGAAGTGTGGACGCGATTGGTGCCGGGGTTGATGAAACCGGGCAGCGCGTCGGTATAGGTCGACTTCAGCTTGGTGAGCTGGCGCCAGTCGACGATCTTGCGCGGCAGCTCGTGGCCCTCGGCGGCGAGATCTTCTAAAAGCTGGGCCGAGGTCGACCATTGGCCGGTCTTGGTCTTCGAGCCGCCTGGCAGCCCCATCTTGCCGAACAATATGTCGCCGAGCTGTTTTGGCGAGCCGATGTTGATGCGCTCGCCGACGATCCCGTAGATCTCTTCCTCGACGCGGGCCGCGCCTTGAGCCAGCTCGCCGGAAAGCCGCGACAGGATCTGGCGGTCGACCGAGATGCCGCGCTGCTCCATGCGGGCAAGCACGGGCACAAGCGGCCGTTCCAGACGCTCATAGACGGAAACGAGGCCCTTGGCGGCAAGCCTCGGCTTCAGCACCCGCCAGAGCTGCAGCGCCAGGTCGGCCTGCTCGGCAGCGTAGGCGGTCGCGCGTTCGATATCGACCTGATCGAAGCCGATGGCGCTCTTGCCCGAGCCGGCGAGCTCCTTCTTCGAGGCCGGCGCGTGGCCGAGCCACTTCTCCGACAGCGAGACGAGGTCGTGACCGCCGGATGTGCCGGCATCGAGCACGTAGGAGATCAGCATCGTGTCGTCGAACGGACCGATCTCGATGCCGTGCCGGCTCATCACGACAATGTCGTATTTCATATCCTGGACGATCTTGAGGACCGATCGGTCCTCAAGCAGCGGCTTCAGCAGCGCCAGCGCCTTGCGGACCGGGATCTGGTTCTCCAGCATGCCGCCGCCGAGCAGGTCGCCATTGCCGCTCTTGTGGGCAAGCGGCACATAGACGGCGCGGCCAGGCGCGAGCGCCATGGACAGGCCGATCAGGTCCGCCCGCATCGGGTCGGACGAGCTGGTCTCGGCGTCGAACGCAAGGACACCGGCCTCGCGGGCTTCGGCTATCCAGGCCTCGAGCGCGGCCGTGTCGCGAATGGGCGCATAGGCCGAAGGGTCGATCTTGCGGGCGGCTGCCTGCTCCAGCCGCAGGGCAGAGAGGAGCGATGGGGTATCGCCTTGCGGCGGCGCGTCCTCGCCCCTGACCGGCGCAGCCGGTTTTATGGCGTCGCCCTGTGTGGACGCGATCGGCCTTGGCACCGGCGGGGCGCCGGCGCCGACATCGGGGCCATGCGCGGTATCGGCGCGCTCGATGGTGACGGCGGTGGCCTGGACGTCGCCAATGTCGGTTGCGGTCGCTTCGGCGACGCGTCGGGTCAGTGTGGTGAACTCCATCGTCTTCAGGAAGCCGATCAGCTTCGGGCCATCCGGCGCATGCAGGACAAGATCGTCCAGCCCTTCCTTCAGCGGCACGTCGTTCTTCAACGTCACCAACTCGCGCGAGATGCGCGCCTTGTCGGCATTGGCGATGATGGTCTCGCGCCGTTTCTCCTGCTTGATCTCCGAAGCGCGCGCCAGCAGCCCGTCAAGGTCGCCGAACTGTTCCAGCAATTGCGCCGCGGTCTTCGGGCCGATGCCCGGCACGCCCGGAACATTGTCGACCGAGTCGCCGGTCAGCGCCTGCAGGTCGATCATCTTTTCGGGCGGCACGCCCCATTTCTCGATCACCTCGGGAATGCCGATCTGGCGATCCTTCATCGGGTCGTACATGCCGACCGTCGGACCGACCAACTGCATCAGATCCTTGTCGGAGGAGATGATGGTGGTATCAGCGCCGGCTTCGCAAGCCAGCCGGCAATAAGTCGCGATGATATCGTCGGCTTCAAAACCCTCCGTCTCTATGCAAGGGACATTGAAGGCTGCGGTCGCCTGGCGGATCAGGCCGAATTGCGGGATCAGGTCTTCCGGCGGCGCAGAGCGGTTGGCCTTGTATTCGGGGTAGAGATCGCTGCGGAAGGTTTTCGACGAATAGTCGAAGATGACGGCGAAATGCGTCGGCACCACGCCGACATCGGTGTTGCGGGCGTCCTGCATCAGCTTCCACACCATGTTGCAGAAGCCGAGCACGGCGCTGGTCGGCAGGCCGTCGGATTTGCGGTTGAGCGGCGGCAGCGCGTGATAGGCGCGGAAAATGTAGCCGGAGCCGTCGACGAGGAAGAGGTGATCGCCTTTTTTCATGCCGGCAGGGATAGCGCGGCCCGGCTTCGCGGTCCATGGCTAAGGCTGTGGAACCCACCGGTTCGGGCAACACCCCTGACACATCCTGTCCGGCTGGAAATTTGCCGCTCACGGGTATGTTACAAAAGTGTAATTTTCGTGCCCTTGAATCGCCATGTTCACAGACCCAAATACACGTCATCGGCAGTTTTTCGCCGAAGTCCGGAGTAAGGCCCGTCCCCCGCCTATCCCGGGCAAACTGCGGCAGCCTATCCCCCCTCTCCGGGCTGCCGCAACGTTTCGAGTAGAGACCGCCGTGGTTCCCCCTCCACCACGGCGGTTCTTTTTTGCCTTCAGGCAAGCCTTTGCCGCTTGGTCCAATGATCGCGGGCTTTTCGTTTTCGGCATGGCCCTTTAGGGTCTGCCCAAAATCGAAAGGCAAAAAGCATGTCCAGAATTTCCCCCGTCCTCGACCGTCTCGACCAGAATCTCGACCAGAGCCTGGAGCGGCTGTTCGGCCTGCTCGGCATCAAGTCAATCTCCACCGATCCGGCCTTTGCCGCCGATTGCCGCGCGGGCGCCGAATGGCTGGTCGCCGAGCTCAAGCGGATCGGCTTCGACGCCAGTGTGCGCGATACGCCCGGACATCCGATGGTGGTGGCGCATCATGAGGGACCGGCGGGCGCGCCGCATGTGCTGTTCTACGGCCACTATGACGTCCAGCCGGTCGATCCGATCGAATTGTGGGAAACCGATCCGTTCGCGCCTTCGATCAAGGAGATCGAGCACGGCCGCAAAGTGATCACCGGCCGCGGCTCGGCCGATGATAAGGGCCAGCTGATGACCTTCGTCGAGGCCTGCCGCGCGTGGAAGCAGGTGCATGGCAACCTGCCTTGCCGCGTCACCATCCTGTTCGAAGGCGAGGAGGAATCCGGCTCGCCGTCGCTGAAGCCGTTCCTGGAAGCCAACGCGGCCGAGCTGAAGGCGGATTTCGCGCTGGTCTGCGACACCAGCATGTGGAACCGCGAGACGCCGTCGATCTGCGTGTCGCTGCGCGGCATGGTTGGCGAGGAGATCACCGTCAAGGCGGCCAACCGCGACCTGCATTCGGGCCTCTATGGCGGTCCCGCCGCCAATCCGATCCGGATCCTGGCCAAGGTGTTGGCCGACATCCACGACAAGGACGGCCGCGTCACCATTGCGGGCTTCTATGACGGCGTCGAGGAGACGCCTTCGCAGGTGCTGAAATCCTGGGAGGGACTTGGCGAGACGGCCGAGACCTTCCTCGGACCGGTCGGCCTTTCCATTCCCGCCGGCGAGAAGGGCCGCTCGGTGCTCGAGCTCACCTGGGCGCGGCCGACCGCGGAATTCAACGGCATCATCGGCGGTTATACCGGCAAGGGTTTCAAGACGGTGATCGCGGCGCAAGCGTCGGCGAAAGTGTCGTTCCGGCTTGTTCACAAGCAGGACCCGAAGAAGATCCGCGCCGCCTTCCAGGCCTTCGTACGCGAACGTATCCCCGGCGACTGCTCGGTCGAATTCCACCCGCATGGCGGCTCGCCGGCGATCCAGCTTTCCTACGACTCTCCATTCCTGGCCAAGGCCAAGGATGCGCTGTCCGATGAATGGGAGAAGCAGGCGGTCACCACCGGCGGCGGCGGCTCCATTCCCGTGGTCGGCGATTTCCAGACCTATCTCGGCATGGAATCGCTGCTGGTCGGCTTCGGCCTCGACGACGACCGCATTCATTCGCCGAACGAGAAGTATGAGCTGACCTCGTTCCATAAGGGGCAGCGGTCCTGGGCGCGCATTCTCGACGCGCTGACCCGCTGAGCGAAAATCACGAAAACCTTGAAATTCAACTTTCTGTTGATTTTTCTTCGGATCGCGGCGAGGACGAATTAGCTAGCGCGAAGTGCCGCGGCGTTGCGAGGATGCGCAACGCCGCAGCCGCGACCGGGAGAAGAGAATGACCGATATCCGTTTCCACAAAAACGATCTGCCCGACCTGTCGCGATACAATGTCGGGGCGGTGGCCATCGACACGGAAACGCTGGGGCTCAACCCGCATCGCGACCGGCTCTGCGTAGTGCAGATCTCGCCCGGCGACGGCAGCGCCGATGTCATCCAGATCGCACCAGGCCAGAAGGAGGCGCCGAACCTCGCCAGCCTGCTGCGAAACAGCACGATCACCAAGCTGTTTCACTACGGCCGCTTCGACATCGCCGTGCTCTACCATGCCTTCGGCGTGATGGCCGAGCCGGTGTTCTGCACCAAGATCGCCTCACGGCTCACCCGCACCTATACCGACCGCCACGGGCTGAAGGATCTCTGCGGCGAACTGCTCGGCATCGGCCTGTCCAAGGTGCAGCAATCCTCCGACTGGGCGGCCGAAACGCTCTCGCCCGAACAGCTCGAATATGCCGCCTCGGACGTGCTCTACCTGCACAGGTTGCGCGAGGTGCTGGGCGCGCGCCTGGCGCGCGAGAACCGCACCAAGGAGGCGGATGCCTGCTTCCGTTTCCTGCCGACGCGCGCCAAGCTCGACCTTATGGGCTGGGCTGAGGAAGATATTTTCGCGCATAGTTGAGGGACGAAGGTCCGTCGACCCAGCCCGTGGAGAAGTGAAATGGCAGAGCGCAAACCGATCGCGAGCGCGCCCAAGGACGGCTCCAAAGTCACGATCATGTGGAAGGACCGAGAGGGCGTCATCAACGAATCCGTCGGGCAATATCGCGACGGCGGCTGGTGGGTCTACACCGACAGCGACACGCAGAAGAAAGTCGAACCGACGAGCTGGCGGCCGGCAACCGATGATGGGGATGACGGCCAGTAGGTGATCCTCACCTGCCAATTTTCAGGGCGGGTGCGAGGCTTGGCCGCAACAAGGGGGCGCAATGAGACAGAACACGCTCTATCTCATCATCGGGGCACTGGTCGCGATTGTCATCGCGCTCGGCATCTATGTCTATCGCGAGCAGACCAGGCCGAAAGGCGTCGAGCTCAAGATCGACGACAAAGGCATTTCGATCCAGCAGAATTGACCATGGTGGCCAGCCGGGAAACCGGCGCGGTGGGGGGCTAGACCGGCTTTGCGAGACGACATTGCGCCGGGGGGATTTCGGCCGGAGATACAGGGGCTGCGCGGGCTTGCCGTCGCCTTTGTGGTGATTTTCCACATCTGGCCGGCAGCGCTTCCCGGCGGCTATGTCGGGGTCGACATCTTCTTCGTCATCTCCGGCTTCCTGATCACCGGCCTGCTCACCCGCATGGCGCTGAGCGAGGACGGCATCTCGCTTATCGGCTTTTACACGCGCCGGGTCAGGCGGCTGCTGCCGGCGGCGATCGTCGCCCTCTTGGTCACGCTCGCGGGAACGCTGCTGTTCGTGTCGGACGCATGGTGGGAAGAAACCGCCAAACAGGTGATCGCAAGCGCGCTCTACATGCAGAACTGGCGGCTTGCCGAGCAGGCCGTGGATTATCTCGGCGCCGAGGACGCGCCGAGCCCCGTGCAGCATTTCTGGTCGCTGTCGATCGAGGAGCAGTTCTACATCGTCTGGCCGCTGCTGATGATGGCGGCGCTGTGGTGGGCCAGGCGTCGCGGACATTCACCGAAGCAGACGCTCGTCTTCGTGCTCGGCGTGGTCATGGCGGGCTCGCTCGCGGCTTCCGTCGCTCTCACCCGATCCGATCCGGCTTGGGCCTATTTCGTCACCCATACGCGGGTCTGGGAGCTGGCCCTCGGCGGGCTGCTGGCGCTGACCTCCGACCGCTTCAGGCCAAACGGCCGCGTGCGGACAGCGATGGTTGTCGCCGGCATCTTGGCGGCGCTCGCATCGGCGATGCTGTTTTCAAGGTCGACCGATTTTCCGGGTTTCAAGGCGCTGCTGCCGACACTCGGCACGACCTTGATCATTGCGGCCGGCAGCGTACGCATGGGCCGCTTCCGCGGCCTCGACATCGCCATGCTGCGCTATATCGGCGATCGCTCCTATTCGATCTACCTGTGGCATTGGCCGCTGATTATTTTTTACGCCGCGCAGCGCGGCGCCATCGACCTTGTTGATGGTGTTCTGCTGATCGTCGTCACCCTGATGGTTTCCGAACTCTCCTACCGCTTCGTCGAACAGCCCTATCGCCATTCGCGCTCGTCCCCGGCATGGCGGCCACTGCTCGACGGCACGGTGGCGGTGGGGTTGTGCGTAGCGGTGGCCGGCGGACTCGTCTACGCGATCGACCGGCAGCCCATCGACACCGGACTGATCGGAACGCTGAATTATCCGGGACCTGCTGCCTTGCTGGCGAATGCTGCCGTTCCCGACGCTGTCAAGCCATTGCCGCCCTTGAGCAAGATCGGCAGCGACGTGCCCGTCATCTACAGGATGAAGTGTCATCAGCAGCAGAAGGGAACCGACGCGACCGATTGCCAGCTCGGCGACCCGGCGGGGACGAGGACCATTGTCGTGATGGGCGATTCCCACGCGGCGCAATGGGTGCCGGCTGTCGACAAAATCGCCAAAGACAGAAAATGGAGGCTCGTCACCTTCACCAAGGCGGCATGCCCGGTAACCCGGGTCACCATCCTTGAAGACGGCAAGCCGTATCAGCAATGCGCGCTGTGGCGGGAGAAAGTTCTCGCCGAAATCGCCAAATTGAAGCCCGATTTCGTGATCACCAGCCAGAGCAACTATACCAGCGTTGCCCAGGGTGCGATGATTGAGGGATTGCGCAGCGTCTGGAGCGAGCTCACAAGTCAGGGCGTGCGCGTCGTCGCCATCCGCAACACACCTTTCAGCCTGTTCGACCCGCGCACCTGCCTGGGCACGGACCCGGCCAAATGCATCAATCCGCGCGCCGAGGTCGAACGGGAAAACATCTACGCGCTCGCCGCCCGGTCCGTGGCCGGGGTGACCTTGGTCGACATGAACGATGCGCTATGCAGCAAGGACAGCTGCCCGGCGGTGGTCGGCAACATCGTCGTGCTGCGCGACAACCATCATCTCACGGCAACCTACGCGCTGGCGCTGGCGCCCTATCTGGCCAAGGCAGCGGGACTTTGAGCAACGTCGCAATGAGACTGCCGCAGGGCCGTCGACCTGGCTGCGAACGACACCGCGAGACCGTTGGATTCAGAAAATCCTAAGGGTTTTCAAAAGGCTGCATAAACCCTGCTTTAACCCGCCCTTAAATCGCCGCATCTAGTCTTCAACCCGAACGCCATCGGCACCCGGGGGCAGGCTAGCAAGAGCGCATGGCGAACCGCAGAGACAGTCGCATCGAACCGAGCTTCGAGGAGGCGCCGCGCGCGAAATCCTCCGAAGGCTTTTCGGTGAGCGAGGAGGATCGCGTCGTGCCGCGCAGCCGTAAATCCACTGCAAAGGGCAGATCCGCAAAGAAATCACGCGGTCGCGGCCGCGACCGCAGCCGGCGGGGCTTGCTCGGCATCGCAACCCGCCTGGTCTACTGGTGCTTCGTGCTTTGTATTTGGGGCGGCATCGCGGCGGCCGGCATCGTCGTCTATTACGGTGCTAAGATGCCGGCGGCGACCACCTGGTCGATCCCCGACCGCGCGCCCAACATCAAGATCGTGTCGGTCGATGGCGGGCTGATCGCCAATCGCGGCATGTCGGGCGGCGAGGCCGTCGGCCTGCACGAAATGTCGCCTTATATCCCGCAAGCCGTCGTCGCCATCGAGGACCGCCGCTTCTATTCGCATTTCGGCATCGACCCGATCGGGCTTTCACGCGCCATGGTCACCAACGTTCTCGGCGGTCATTTCTCGCAAGGCGGCTCGACGCTGACGCAGCAGCTGGCCAAGAACCTGTTCCTGACGCCGGACCGCACGCTGGAGCGCAAGGTGCAGGAAGTGCTGCTCGCGCTGTGGCTCGAACACAAGCACAGCAAGGACCAGATCCTCGAAATGTACCTCAACCGGGTCTATTTCGGATCCGGCGCCTATGGCGTGGAAGCGGCTTCGCGGCGCTATTTCGGCAAGAGCGCGCGCGACGTGAGCCTTTCGGAGGCCGCGTTGCTGGCCGGGCTGCTCAAGGCGCCGTCCAAGCTTTCGCCGGCGCGCGACCCGAAGGCGGCCGAGGAGCGGGCGCAGCTCGTGCTCGCGGCCATGCGCGCGGAGGGCAAGATCAGCGACAAGGAATACAAGGTGGCGCTGAGCGCGCCGGCGACGCGCGCGCCGTCCTACTGGACCGGCTCCGAGAACTATGTCGCCGACACGGTGATGGAGGAGCTTCCCGATCTCATCGGCGAGGTGCGCGGCGACATCATCGTCGACACCACTGTCGACTTGACTCTGCAGAAGCTTGCCGAACAGTCGATCCGCCGGCTGATCGACGAAAGCGGCAAGAAGCTCAACGTCAGCCAAGGGGCACTCGTGTCGATCGACGATTCCGGCGCGGTGCGCGCCATGGTCGGCGGCTATGATTATTCGACCAGCCAGTTCGACCGCGCCTCGGAGGCGCGGCGCCAGCCCGGCTCGGCCTTCAAGCCGTTCGTCTACATGGCGGCGCTGGAGGCCGGCCGCACGCCGGACAGCATCCGCAACGACGCGCCGATCAAAATCGGCAAATGGACGCCGGACAATTACGGCGGCAAATACTACGGCAAGGTGACGCTGGCGACGGCGCTGGCCAAGTCGCTGAACTCGGTGGCGGCGCAGCTCACCATGGAAGTCGGGCCCGACGCGGTGGTGGAAGCCGCGCATCGCATGGGCATCCAGTCCGACCTGCAGGCCAACACCTCGATCGCGCTCGGCACCTCGGAGGTGACGCCGCTGGAGCTGACTTCCGCCTACGTTCCGTTCGCCAATGGCGGCTACAAGCCGGACGTCCATTTCATCCGGCGCATCACCACCGGCGAGGGCAAGGTGCTTTACGAGAACAGCGGCGGCAGCGCGCCGCGCGTGGTCAAGGCCGACACCGTCGGCATGATGAATTCGATGATGACCGGCACGGTCGAGATCGGCACCGCCAAGAAGGCGGCCTTCAATTGGCCGTCGGCCGGCAAGACCGGCACCAGCCAGAACTCGCGCGATGCTTGGTTCGTCGGCTACACCGCCAATCTCACCACCGGCGTGTGGTTCGGCAATGACGACGGCAGCCCGATGAAGAAGGTCACCGGCGGCGCCTTGCCGGCGCAGGCCTGGCATGAATTCATGGTGGCCGCGCATGAGGGCGTGCCGGTGCGGCCGCTGCCCGGCACCTGGAAGTCGACGCCGTCCGATACGATCGTGCCGGACGAGATCCCCTCGGCCGATGCCTCGCAGCCGCCGCCTGCGCCGCCCGCGGCTGTCGGCCAGTCACAGCCTGCTGCTCGATCGCAGCCTGTCGCCCAGGCGCCCGCGCGTCCGGTGCGGACCGCGCGACCTGCCGAGACCGTCGATGCCGCCGGCTTCGGCATGCCGAGCGACAGCGGCGAAACCGCCTCGATCAAGCATCCGGTGCCGCCCGGCAATGTCGGCGGCCCGACGAAAAAGCGCCAGACTTCGATCCTCGATATTCTGGGCGGGGGTTAGAGCGGCAACTTCGCCTCTCGCAATGGCAAGCGCCTTCGGCTACATGTCCGGCCGGAGATCAAGCCATGGCCGAGACCGACAGCAGAAAAACAATCGTGCTCACCGGCGCCAGCCGCGGCATCGGCCATGCGACGGTGAAGCGCTTTTCGCGCGAGGGCTGGCGCGTCATCACCTGCTCGCGCCAGGCCTTCGCCGAGGACTGTCCATGGCCGGCCGGTCCCGAGGACCACATCAAGGTCGACCTCGCCGACCAGGAGGATGTCGGCATCGCCGTTTCGGAAATCCGTCACCGGCTTGAGGCGCATGGCGGACAGCTGCACGCCCTGGTCAACAACGCCGGCATTTCGCCGAAGCTGAAAGACGGCAGGCGCATGGACTCGATCGAGACGCCGATGCATGTCTGGCGCGACGTGTTCCAGGTCAATTTCTTCGCGCCGATCATGCTGGCAAGGGGGCTGTTCAAGGAACTCGCCGCCGCCAAGGGCTCGATCGTCAATGTCACCTCGATCGCCGGCACACGTGTGCATCCGTTCGCCGGCACGGCCTATGCCACATCGAAAGCGGCGCTCGGCTCGCTGACGCGCGAGATGGCACATGACTTCGGCCCGCACGGCATCCGCGTCAACGCGATCGCGCCGGGCGAGATCGACACGGCGATCCTTTCGCCCGGCACCGACAGAATAGTCGAGACGATCCCGCTGAGACGACTGGGCGCCACTTCGGAAGTTGCCGACATCATCTTCTTCCTGTGCTCGGGCCAGGCGTCCTACGTCACCGGCTCCGAAATCCACATCAATGGCGGCCAGCACGTTTGATTGGCTGACTTCAGGTCATGGTGACAACGGCCTTGCCGCTGAAGCTGCGCTGCCGCAGCGCGTCCAGGGCCTGGCCGATGTCCGCCCACGGCACGGTCATGGCCACGCGGGTCTCCAGCCGGCCGGCCGCGACAAGATCGAGCAGCACGGCGATGTCGGCGCCGATGGCTGAACCGGACGTGTAATAGGCGAAGGTCTGTAGCCGCGCGCCTTCGTGGCCGGGAACGAATTGGCGGAAGCCGATCGGCGTGAGGTCGCCGCTGCTCGAACCGAATATGACGATGGTCCCGCCGGGCGCGATGCGTTCGATCGCACCGGCGAGGCTTTTGCCGCCGACCGACTCGGTGATCAGCGAAAAAGGTCCCTCGGCCAGTTCGATCGACTCGACGACCTGCCCGGCGCCCAGATCGCGAAGATCATCGTGGTGCCGGGCCGAAGCGACCGCTGTCACCGAAGCGCCTTGCTCGCGGGCGATCTGGACCTGGAAACGACCGACCGCGCCGCTCGCGCCGGTGATCAGGACCCGCTGTCCGGCGAGATCGCCGCCGTGGCGCAAGGTCCTCAGCGCCGTCGTGCCCGCCACCGGAAGCGTGGCGGCAGCGGCGAAGCTGACTCCGTCGGGTATGACGGCGAGGCGGTCGGTCGGAACGGCGACCCGTTCAGCCCAGCCGGCCTGGTCGACCAAGGCGGCAACGCGCGTGCCCGCGGTCGGGCCTGAGCCATCGGCCGCCGCGCGCTCGACAATGCCGACGATGTCCTGGCCAGGTATCCACCCGCCGGGTCGTATGCCGAGCAGGCGCAACTCGCCACGATTCAACGATGTTGCATGAACTTCCACCAATGCTTCATTTCCATTGCAGTTTGGGTGATCGACCTCAGTGAGCTTCAGCCGGTCGGGGTTGTCGGAAGAGATGGCGAGAGCGAGCACAGGCCTCTCCTTTTGAAATTGGCTAGGAGTCGCGACCGATTGACGAAACGGCTGGAGCCTATCGACTTTCGCCATCGAAGAATTTAGGGATAAATCCATATGATCGCTAAAAGGCGTCAAGTATGAGACAGCCACTCCGTTGGCCCTGGCTGGATTTCGACGTGGACGACGTGGCCGCGCCGGCGATCGCTGTTGGCGTCGATGTCACTGAGACCAGGGCCGAGGTGCGCGAGCACTGGCATCGCAAGGGGCAGCTCGTCTTCGCGCTCGGCGGCGGCGTCACCTGCCGCGTTCCGAGCGGGCTTTGGATGGTGCCGCCGCATTGCGGGGTGTGGCTGCCGAGCCGCATGGAACACAGCAACATCGCGACGGCGAACGCGCGGATTTTCTTCGTCTATATCGAGCCCGGCGCCGCCGACCTGCCGAACCGGTGCTGCACGCTTTCGATCTCGCCGCTGCTGCGCGAGCTGATCATCGAACTGTCGGAATGCGCGCCGAACGATGCGCGCGGCAACTTCCTGGGAAGCATGCTGCTCGCGGAACTGCCGCGTATGCCTGTGCAGCAATTGCATTTGCCGATCTCGGCCGAGCCGCGGCTGCGGCGGATCGCCGAAGCGCTGGCCGACGACCCCGCCGATCGCAGCACGGCGGCGCAATGGGCCGGCCGCGTCGCGCTCAGCGAGAGCAGCCTGGCGCGGCTCGTTGTGAAGGAGACGGGCTTAAGTTTCGGACGCTGGCGCCAGCAGCTGCATCTGATCGTAGCGCTCAGGGAACTGTCCGCCGGCGCCAGCGTGCAGCAGGTGTCGGGCGATCTCGGCTATGAATCCGTGACCGCTTTCATCACCATGTTCAAAAAGGCGCTGGGCAAGCCGCCGGCAAAATACCTCAGCGATATCGCGCAGAATGGCGGCTCCGCGTTCCTGGCCTGACATCCATCAAGCAGGCTGCGGGTTGATCTCCACGGCAGGCCCGGCCCAATCGGTGGTCTTGCCGGTCACCACCTCGACGATGCCGCGGGCGATCTCGCGCTCGCCCATGATCACGATGTCTGCGCCGAGCCCTTTCAGATGCTCGACCTCGGCGTCGGAATGAGCGCGGGCAATGATGCTGATCGCCGGATTGGCGGCTCGGGCCCGAAGCACGATCTGGCCGGCCTCGAAGGCATTGGGGATGGCGAAGATCAGCCGCTTGGCGTCTTCCGGGTTGGCGGCCGCGAAGACGTCCGCATTGGCGGCGTTGCCGGCGATGGTCTCGACGCCGTCGTCGCGCAGCTTGGCCAGCGCCTTGTCGGCGTCCTCGATCACCAGGAAGGGCAGGGCGGCTTCTTTCAGCGCAGCGCCCACAAGGCTGCCGACTCGACCATAGCCGATGAGGATGGAATGGCCGGCGAGGGTCGTCTTCGGCGGCGGGCCATCTTCCTTGCCGGGAGCCGCCTGGACCGACGCGACCTGGCCGGGCTCGGTCGCCGGGCCGATCGGCCTTTGCTCGTCGACCGGCGCGGCCTTGCCGGCGCGCTTTTCCAGCCACGGCTTCATCCAGTCGACAACGAGGAACATCAGCGGATTGAGCAGGATCGAGAGGATCGCGCCAGCCAGGATCAGGTCGCGGCCCTGCTCGGGCAACAGCTTCAGGCCGACGCCAAGCTCGGCCAGGATGAAGGAAAATTCGCCGATCTGGGCAAGGCTCGCCGAAATCATCAGCGCGGTCGCGATCGGATAACGAAAGGCGATCACGATAACGAAAGCCGCGATCGACTTGCCGATAATGATGATGGCCAAGGTGGCGAGAATCGGCAGGCCGTTGCTGATCAGGCTGAACGGGTCGAACAGCATGCCGACCGAGACGAAGAACAGCACCGAGAAGGCGTCGCGCAGCGGCAGCGATTCTTCCGCCGCGCGGTGGCTGAGCTCGGATTCGCTCATGATCATGCCGGCGAAGAAGGCGCCGAGCGCCAGCGAGACGCCGAACAGCTTCGCCGCGCCGAAGGCGACGCCGAGCGCGATGGCCAGCACCGCGAGCCGGAACAATTCCCGGGAGCCGGTATGGGCGACGTAATGCAGGATCCACGGAATGACCCTGCGGCCGACCACCAGCATGACCACGACGAAGGCGGCGACCTTGGCGAGCGTGACGCCGACCACGCCCCAAATACCATAGCTGGCGGGCAGCGAAAGCAGGCTCGCATGGTCGTTGACCTGAGGCTGGCCGCCGAGCACGCCGGCGAGCGCTGGCAAGAGCACCAGCGCCAGCACCATGGCGAGATCCTCGACGATCAGCCAGCCGACGGCGATGCGGCCGCGCTCGGTCTCGATCAGCCGCCGCTCCTGCAAGGCGCGCAAAAGCACCACGGTCGAGGCGACCGAAAGCGCCAGGCCGAAGACCAGGCCGGCGCCCAGCGACCAGCCGAGCAGCCAGGCAAGTCCGACGCCGAGCAAGGTCGCAAAGCCGATCTGCACGATGGCGCTCGGCACGGCGATGGCGCGGACGGACAGAAGGTCCTTCAGCGAAAAATGCAGGCCGACGCCGAACATCAAAAGGATGACGCCGATTTCCGCGAGTTCATTGGCAAGGCTGGCGTCGGCGACGAAGCCGGGCGTGTTGGGACCGACAAGGACGCCAGCGACAAGATAGCCGACGAGCGGCGGGATGCGGAAACGGTTGGTTAACGCCCCGAAGACGAATGCAAGCCCCAGACCGGCGACGATGGTGGCGATAAGGGGCGTGTCATGCGGCATTGTCTTTTGCGCGCCTTTCGAAAATTCACGATGTCGGATGGGCGCCCGCCGAGGCCGTCGCCTTCGGCAATATGATGGACGCAGCGGCGATGATGCAACCGCCGCCGCGCAGAATTCGACGCTGAAGGCGGCGCGCACCGGAAATCGGCGCCGCGCCGACAAAGAGGCGGCTTCGGGACGCGACCCAGCCTCGAAGCCGCTTTTTTTCGGCGCCTTATGCCGCTTGCAACAGGTTCTCGATGTCGGGAATCGTATGGTTCGTGAGTGTCTTCGGGATTTCCGCCTGCACCTTCTCGCAAACCTCCTTGTGCAGCTTCTGGCGCATCTCGCCAAGCACCTGCGGCGGCGCGATCAGCACGACCGCGTCGAACGCGCCGCGATGCGCCAGCTTGTAGAGCCGGTCGGCAATCTCGACGGCGAAGCGCTCCTTGCCGAGACGGTGCCAGTCGGTTTCCTCGACGGCGCTGCGGGGACCCTCGTTGCTCTGGCGGCCCGGCTTGTCGCTGCCTTGCTCACGCGTGGCGGGGTTCTCCTGCTCCATCTCCTGCACCACTTCGAGGTTCGGGAACTTGGCGTCGCCCTGGTTGCGCAGGAAAAGCGCCTTTTCGCCATCAGCCACGATGACCCACAGTCCGTGTTTCAGCTTGATGCTCATGGCGTTCCTCCTTGCTTGCTGCTTGCCGATAGATGGAGCTTGGGATCCGCAAATGGATTGCTAGGCAAACGAGCCGCGAGGCATGATTGTTCCGATCCGGCGATGGCGTCTCGATCGCTTCCGGCAGACTCGGTCGAGCGCCTATCCCGCAGGGTCAGCTTTAATCTACTAACTTAGTAGAATTTAGAATAAACTGTTTTGCGGCTTTCTCGGTCAGGCGCTAAAAATTACGACGGATCAAGGCTGTTTCTTATGCCGCTCCGGCCGTCTCACCGTCAAAGTAGAATTTTTTTCTCTTGGCCTTCGCAGTTGCGAAAAAGCGATTGCCTGCCGTTCGGCGACGCGCGAGTGCTTGCCTTCTGATTTTGGGCGTGGCCGCGTAAAACTGCCAAACTATTCCAATATTGCTCATTGCCATGTCGTCAGCCAACGCCAAGCTCAATGCCTTTCCCGTCTTCATGCGGGTCGACGGCGAAGCCGTAGCCATCATCGGCAATGGCGAGGAGGCGCTCGCCAAGGCGCGGCTGCTTTCGCAATCGAGCGCGGTGTTGCGCATCGTTGCCGACGATGCCAGCGACGGCCTGCTGGATTTCATCGCGTCGGCCGGCGCTGTTCACATCAACGCAGCCTATCAGGCCGCGCATCTCCAAGGAGCCGCCCTGGTGTTCGCCGCCAGCGGCGACGAGGCGCTCGATCGCCGCGTCGTCGAAGACGCGCGGCGGCTGGGCATTGCGGTCAACGCCGTGGATCGTCCGGAGCTGTGCGATTTCTTCACGCCCGCATTGGTCAACCGGGCGCCGGTGGCGATCGCCATCGGCACAGAGGGCGCCGGACCGGTTCTGGCGCAGATGCTGCGCGGGCGCATCGACCGCATGCTGTCGCCGTCGCTCGGCCGGCTGGCTTCACTTGCCGCGTCTTTCCGCGCCGCCGCCGAGACGCTGCCGAAAGGCAATCGCCGCCGCCGCTTCTGGAGCGATTTCTTCGCCGGTTCGCCGGCCAAGGCCATCGAAGCCGGCGACCTCGCCGAGGCGCATGGCGCGGCGCTCGAGCTTTTGGCTCACGATGCTCCGGTCGAGGGACATATCGCGCTGGTCGGCGCCGGTCCGGGTGCGGAGGACCTTTTGACCTTGCGCGCGCATCGCCTGCTGTTGGAGGCCGACGCCATCGTCTACGACGCGCTGGTGCCGGAGGCGATCGTCGCCATGGGCCGCCGCGACGCCGAGCGCCTGCCGGTGGGAAAACGCAAGGGCTGCCATTCCAAGAGCCAGGAAGAGATCAACGCGCTGCTCATCGAGCTGGGCCGCGCCGGCAAGCGCGTGGTGCGGCTGAAGTCCGGCGATCCGCTGGTGTTCGGCCGTGCCGGCGAGGAGATGGCGGCGCTGCGCGAGGCCGGGATCGCCTATGAGGTGGTTCCGGGCGTCACCGCCGCCTTTGCCGCCGCCGCTGATTTCGAGCTGCCGCTGACGCTGCGCGGCGTTTCGTCCTCGATGGTGTTCACCACAGGCCACGACCTCAAGGGCAACTCGCTGCCCGACTGGGCCAAGCTTGCCATTTCGGGCGCGACCGTTGCGGTCTATATGGGCCGTTCGGTCGCTGCCGAAGTCGCCGGCCGGCTTATCGAAGCGGGACTGTCGCCGGATACTGCCGTTGCCGTCGTCGAGAATGCCAGCCTCGTCAACCGCCGCCGTTTCCACGGCACGCTTGCCGACCTGCCGTCGCTGGAGGCGCGCGCCGATCTCACCGGACCGGTGATGACGATCATCGGCGACGCCGTCGCCGGCGCCAATTTCGGACAATCCGAGCCGCTCGCGGCACATAGGCATGAGGGCGCGGCTTCAACCGTCGCCGAAGGAGTTGAGCAATGAAGGTTCTCACCGCGAACAGGCTCTCCGACGGCATCGCCGTCTGGTACGCCGCCGGCGGCTGGGCGGAGACGGTTAGTCACGCCGATATCGCGCATGACAAGACGGCGGAGGACCGGCTGGAAGCGATCGGTGCCGCGGCTGGCGCCAACAATGAGGTGGTCGACGTCAACCTGATCGACGTCACGGTGGTCGATGGCCTGGTCGAGCCGGTGCGGCTGCGCGAAAAGATCCGCGCCGCGGGCCCGACCATCCGCACCGATCTCGGCAAGCAGGCAAGCCCGGAAGCGGCGCGGGCGGCTTAAACCCAAGAAAAGCAGCGGGCGGACGCGCCCTGAAAGACGAAGCATGTACCGTTACGACGAGTTCGACCAGGATTTCGTTCACGCCCGTGTCGCCGAGTTCAGCGACCAGGTGCAGCGCCGGCTTGCCGGCGAGATCACCGAGGACCAGTTCCGGCCGCTCAGGCTGATGAACGGCGTCTATCTGCAGCTGCACGCCTATATGCTGCGCATCGCCGTGCCCTACGGCACGCTGAACAGCAGGCAATTGCGCATGCTCGGCCACATCGCGCGCAAATACGACAAGGGCTACGGCCATTTCACCACGCGCCAGAACATCCAGTTCAACTGGCCGGCGCTGTCGGACATCCCTGCGATCCTCGCCGATCTGGCGAGCGTCGAGATGCACGCCATCCAGACCAGCGGCAACTGCATCCGCAACGTCACCGCCGACCATTTCGCGGGAGCCGCCGCCGACGAGGTCGCCGATCCGCGTCCCTATGCGGAAATCCTGCGCCAATGGTCGTCGGTGCATCCCGAGTTCTCGTACCTGCCGCGCAAGTTCAAGATCGCGGTGACCGGTGCCGAGCGCGACCGCGCCGCCATCCAGACGCATGACATCGGTCTGCATCTGAAAAAGAACGCCGCCGGCGAGCTGGGCTTTGCCGTCTACATAGGCGGCGGCCAGGGCCGCACGCCGATGGTGGCGAGAAAGATCCGCGACTTCCTGCCGGAGGCGGAGTTGCTGTCCTACTGCACGGCCATCCTGCGCGTGTACAACCTCTACGGCCGTCGCGACAACAAGTTCAAAGCGCGCATCAAGATCCTGGTGCACGAGACCGGCGTGGAGGAGATCACCCGCCAGGTCGAGGCCGAGTGGCAGGCGCTAAAGGATGCCGAGCTCAAGCTGCCGGAAGCCGATATCCAGGCGATCAATGCTTATTTCGCGCCGCCGGCGCTGGTTTCCCGTCCGGAAGGCGATGATGCGGTGAAACAGGCCAGGCTCGATTCGAAGAGCTTTTCGGAATGGCTCGACCAGAATGTCGTGACGCATCGCCATCCCGACTATGCGGCGGTGACTATCTCGCTCAAGGGCATCGGCGAGGTGCCCGGCGACGCAACGGACAGCCAGATGGAAGCGGTTGCCGACATCGCCGAGAAATACGCCTTCGACGAATTGCGCGTCAGCCACGAACAGAACCTGATCCTGCCGCATGTAGCGCGCGCCGACCTCAAGGCCGTCTACGACGCGCTGGTCGAGATCGGCCTGGCGACAGCCAATTCCAATCTGATCAGCGACATCATCTCGTGCCCGGGCCTCGATTATTGCGCGCTGGCCACGGCGCGCTCGATCCCGGTAGCGCAGGAAATCTCGCGCCGCTTCGCCTCGCTGGAGCGGCAGCGCGAAATCGGCGAGTTGAAGCTGAAGATCTCCGGCTGCATCAATGCCTGCGGCCACCACCATGTCGGCCATATCGGCATTCTGGGCGTGGAGAAGAAAGGCACCGAGCTCTATCAGGTGACGCTCGGCGGTTCGGCCGACGAAAACACATCCGTCGGCGAGATCATCGGCCGCGGCTTCTCCTCCGATGAGATCACCGATGCCATCGAGCAGATCGTCGATACCTATCTCGGCCTTCGGCTCAGTCCTGACGAACGTTTCATCGACGCCTACCGCCGTGTCGGTCCCGCGCCGTTCAAGGAGGCGCTCTATGCTGGCGAAACCAAGGCCGCTTGACCGGACAGGCGAAGTCGAGACCGGCGTTGCCGCCGAGGCAGCGGGGCTCGACGCGCTGTTAGGCTATCTGAAGCCGATCGAGATCATCGAACGGTCGGCGCACGAATTCCGCGGCGCGGTCGCCGCGGTGTCTTCCTTCGGCGCGGACTCCGCCGTGCTGCTGCACATGATTTCGGAGATCGACCGCGCGCTGCCGGTCATCTTTCTCGACACCGGCAAGCATTTCGAGGAGACGCTCGGCTATCGCGACGCGTTGGTCGCCGATTTCGGCCTCACCGACATCAGGGTGATCAAGCCGGAAGAGACCGCGCTCCAACGCGTCGATCCGACCGGCAGGCTGCACGAGACCGACACCGATTCCTGCTGCAATGTGCGCAAGGTCGAGCCGCTGGCGCGCGGCGTCGAGCCGTTCCGCGCCTGGTTCACGGGGCGCAAGCGCTTCCAGGCTTCGACGCGCACGGCTTTGCCCGTCTTCGAGGCCGTCGGCTCGCGCATCCGCATCAATCCGCTGGCGCATTGGACGACATCGGACCAGGCCGACTATATGCGGGCGCATGCGCTGCGCGAAAATCCGCTGGTCGCCTATGGCTATCTCTCGATCGGCTGCTTTCCCTGCACGCAGCCGGTGCAGCCGGGCGAGGATGCGCGCAGCGGCCGCTGGGCGGGGCACGCCAAGACCGAGTGCGGCATTCATTTGTCGGGGCTGGAAAAGTCGCTGACCGACGCCTCACTTTAGGATACGCCGATATTCAGGTGATGCCGGCCTGCAAATGGCGACTTCCTGCGCTTCCGGTGCTCACGTACTTCAAGTACGCTCCGCTCCGGTTCTCGGAAGCCACCATTTTCGGCTCGGCCTGACCTGAATCTCGACATATCCTTGGGACTCTTTGGAACTTTAGGAATTTTGATGACTGGATCGACGACAGCGGGGACCCGCCTCTGGACCCGTGACGGTTTTCGCGAGGATGAGTGGACCCACGCCGAAAGCGCCGAGGCGCTTGCCGGCAACGGCCGTTTCATCCTGCCTCTGCAGGCTTTTCTCGGGCTGGATGAAGACGTTCGCAAATCGGCCAAGGAGCGTCTCGGCGTCCTGCTGCAGCCCGGCGACGAACTGGACAAGATAACTGGCCTGCTCGACCAGCTGTCGTTGGTGGCGCTGGCCTTCCCGGCCTTCAATGACGGCCGCTCTTTTTCCAAGGGCGAATTGCTGCGCGCCCGGCATCAATTCAAGGGCGCGGTGCGCGCCACCGGACAGGTGCTGGTCGACCAGCTGCCGCATATGCTGCGGCTCGGCTTCGACGAGTTTGAGGTCTCCAATCCGGTGCTCTTGAAGCGGCTGGAGGAAGGCCGCACCGGCGGATTGCCGCTTTACTACCAGCCGGCGGTCGAACCGGAGGCCAAGGGTCCAAAATATTCCTGGCGGCGCAAGCGCCCCAGCTGACGCGGCATTTCATAGGGCAAATGAAATCGCTGTGGTCCGACCAGCGTCACGCATTTTGTTGGTCAGCTCAGCTCAAGATAGGTTTGGAAAGCTCGCTGCGCTGGTCTGGTCAGACCACATTGGCGATTCGGGCTTCCGCTTCGGCCGACCTGCCCTTAGGATAGGGGCGATTACTTCGTACCACGAAATAACGGCCAGCTAAGGGAGGAAGCAGCATGGCGGGCAAGAAGATATTGATGCTCGTTGGCGAGTTCAGCGAGGAATACGAGATTTTCGTCTTTGAACAGGCCATGCACGCGGTCGGCCACACCGTCCACGTCGTGTGCCCGGACAAGAAGGCCGGCGACGTGCTCAAGACCTCATTGCACGACTTCGAGGGCCACCAGACCTATACCGAAAAACCCGGCCACGATTACATCCTCAACAAGACCTTCGCCGAAGTGAACCCAGCCGACTACGATGCTGTCTATGCGGCGGGCGGCCGCGGGCCGGAATATATCCGCATCGACAAGCGCGTGCAGGCGCTGGTCAGGCATTTCCATGAAACCGGCAAGCCGATCTTCACCATCTGTCACGGCGCGCAGATCCTGATCGCGGTCGATGGCGTGGTGCGCGGCAAGGAAGTGGCGGCGCTGCATTATTGCGAGCCGGAAGTGACGCTTGCCGGCGGCATCTATATCGATGTCGCGCCGACCGGCGCGCATGTCGACGGCAATCTGGTTTCAGCCAAGGGCTGGCCGGGCCTAGCCGCCTTCATGCGGGAATGCCTGAAGGTGCTCGGCACCGAGATCCGTCACGGCGAAGTGCTGATGCGCGACGACAGGAAGGCGGCCTGAAACTTGTCAGTTGCGGCGCGCGGCTACTGACGCCGCGGGTCGTCCGCGTTCTCCGCCTCGGCGCCGTCGAGGCGGTCAAGCAGGTCGGTCAACTGCCGGGGCATCTCCCTTTCCAGGCGAAATACCGGCAAGGTGCGCAGAAAGCGCTTCGTCGCTTCGCTGCCCGCCTGCCGCCTGATATCGTTGGCCAATTCGGCGCGCCTGTTGCCGTTGTTGCCGTTCATCGTCCCAAAATCCTGTGTCGGCTTCGAAACTCCCGCAGGCAGTTCATGGTTCCCGTGGCAGTGCTCGAGAGCAAGCAAAGCTGCGTGATACGGTAAAGTTTGAATTAATTTGGAACGGCAGCCTGCCACCAGCCGCCTGCGCTTGCCCCTTGATTTTTGCCCTCCAAACCTCGATATCGGGCGCAAATCCAGAGCAATTCGAAATGACGGGAAACGCGATGAGCGACCAGGCAAAAGACGAACGCACGCCCGAAGAGATCGAAGCCGCCGAGGCTTCCGGCGAGCGTGCCGAGGGCGGCGTCGACGGCGACTACGAAGCGTTGGTGCGGCTGCTGAAGGAAAACGAGGAACTGAAGGACCGTGCGCTGCGCGCGGCGGCCGAAATGGAGAATTTGCGGCGGCGCACCGCGCGCGACGTCCAGGACGCCCGCGCCTATGCCGTCGCCAACTTCGCGCGCGACATGCTGTCGGTGTCCGACAATCTGCGCCGCGCGCTGGACGCGATTCCCGCCGAGGCGAAGGCCAGCGGCGACGCCGGCTTCAAATCGCTGATCGAAGGGGTCGACCTTACCGAGCGCGCCATGCTTTCGGCGCTGGAGCGCCATGGGGTGAAGAGACTCGCGCCCGAAGGCGAGAAGTTCGATCCGAACTTCCACCAGGCCATGTTCGAGGTCCCCAATCCGGATGTTCCCGCAGGCACTGTCGTCCAGGTTGTGCAGCCAGGCTATTCGATCGGAGAGCGCGTGCTGCGGCCAGCGATGGTCGGCGTCGCCAAGGGCGGCCCGAAGGCGGCCGCCGAGGCCAAGGTCGAGCCAGGCCCGGTGAACGAGCAGGCCGAGAAGGATGCGTGAGAGGGAGTAGCGAATAGGGAGTAGTGAGTAGGGGCTGATATTTATCCGCGGCTTCGTGCTATTTCCCTACTTACTATTCGCTACTTACTAGTCGCTCGCCCATGAATCCCATCGCGTTGCTCGACTATGCCGGCGTCGCCGTGTTCGCGGCGACGGGTGCGCTTGCCGCATCGCGCAAAGAACTCGACATCATCGGCTTTCTGTTCCTGGCCAGCGTCACCGGCATCGGCGGCGGGACGCTGCGCGACGTCATCCTCAACCTGCCGGTGTTCTGGGTCGCCAACAGCGGTTATGTACTGATCTGCGCCGTCGTCGCGGTGCTGGTCTTCTTCAGCGCCCACCGGTTCGAATCCCGCTACAAGCTGCTGCTGTGGCTCGATGCCGTCGGCCTTGCCGCTTTTTCGGTGATGGGCGCGGCCAAGGGGCTGGCGATCACCGGCTCGCCCGTCGTGTCGGTCATCACCGGCGTCTTGACGGCGACCTTCGGCGGTATTCTGCGCGACCTGCTTGCCGGCGAGCCATCGGTGCTGCTCAGGCCCGAGGTCTATGTCACGGCCGCGCTTGCCGGCGCCGCCATCTTCACCCTTGGCGATCTTGCCGGCCTGCCGGCGCTGGCGTCCAGCCTGCTCGGCTTCGCGGGCGCATTCGCGGTGCGCGGCGGAGCGCTTAAATTCGGCTGGTCATTTCCGGCCTATAAAAGCCGGCCGGGGCGAAGGCCGGAGGATCTTCCCTGAGGGAGCGAGTAGCGAATAGGGAGTAGCGAATAGGGGTTGAACGGAACAGATCCCGCCACTTTCTTCTATTCGCTATTCGCTATTCGCTATTCGCTATTCGCTATTCGCTATGCCGCGAAACGCTGCCCTTCACCGCCATAGTAGTTGACGTAGCGGGCGCCGATCTCCTTGACCGGCATGACGACGAAGACGTCGACGGTCGAGAATTCGTGGTCGATGACGCAGCCGTCGCCGATGCGGGCACCGACGCGCAGATAGCCCTTGACCAGCGGCGGCATGGCGGCGATCGCCGCCTTGGCGTTCACCGCCTCGATCGGCATCAGGTCCATCGAACAGTAGCGTCCCGGAACCGCGCGAACATCCCAGGCGGAGTTGGTGCGGCAATGATGGGCGAGATAGGTCAGCGCCTCGGCATGCGCCGCCGGCACGATGCCATGGAACGAGGCGCAGCCGGTCATCACGCCGATGTCGTAGTGGTTGATATAGGCCCAGATGCCTTGCCAGAGCGCCTCGATGGTGCGTTTGGAGCGGTATTCCGGCAGAACGCAGGAACGGCCGAGTTCGAGGAAGCGCTGGCCGGGATGCCGCGCAATCAGCTTGGTAAGCTCGAACTCGCCCTCGGAATAGAAGCCGCCGGCCGTCGCGGCGATTTCCTGCCGCAGCAGGCGGTAGGTGCCGACGATGCGGCGGTGCTCAGGGCCGGGAAGGGAATTGTCCAACACCAGAAGGTGATCGCAGAGCGGGTCGAACCGGTCGGCGTCGCGCCGGTCCTGCGCCTGGAACAGGTCCTTCCTCGCGCCAAGCTCGTCGTAGAATACCCGGTAGCGCACTTCCTGGGCGGCGGCGATCTCGGCCTCGTTGCGCGCGAGCCGCACTTCGAGATTGCCGATGCGGCCCAGCGGAGCGCCGCTTGCGACGGCGTCGGCGGTACGAGCGGCGAGCAGGGCGCCGCCGGCATTCGGCCGAGTGTCACATTCAGGCACGACTGTATGCACGAGTGATTCTCCTTCGAGCCATCCCTCTTGGCACGGGGATACGGTGTAGGTGCAACAGGATTGTGACAGTACCGTGATACGACGTGGCGGGCAATACTTTGTCGGCTGGGCAATACACTCAACCGGCTATCTTGTGATCGCGAAAGCCAAGCAAGCCAAGGCGTTCAACGGTTAGAAATTTCCTCAGGCGGCAACCTGGCCCTCGACCGCCTGGACGAGCGCGTCCGGGTCAAGCGGCTTGGTCACGAAACCGCTGGCGCCATGGGCAAGCACAGCATGCCGGGTCTTTTCCTGGCTGTCGGCCGAAAGCACCATGATCGGAATCGGGGGCATGGCCAGGGACTCTTCATGGCGACGTATGGCGGCGATCGCGTCCAGCCCGTCCATGACAGGCATATGCAGGTCCATCAGCACCACATCGAAGCGGAACTTGAGGCCGGCATCGGTAACGGCATCGACCGCGGCCTTGCCGTTGCCGACGATCTTGACGCGGTGTCCGGCCTTGAGCAGCGTGGCGCGGGCGAGCATGGCGTTGATGTCGTTGTCTTCCGCGATCAGCACCGACAGGCCCTGGTCGCGCTTGCGCACCGAGGGGGCGCCGCGCGGCTTCGGCAGCGGCTTGGCTAGCGCCGAGCCATGGCTGGTCAACAGCACGCGCAGCAGGGTCTCGCCCCGTACCGGCCGGGCCAGGAAGGTGGCATAGCCGCTGGCCCGGAATTCGCCGAGCATGCCGCGATCCGTCGGCGCAATCAGGGTGATGGCCTCGCAGTCGGCAAAGCCAGAATCGCGCAGCCGCTTGAGCAGCCTCCCGTCGCTGTTTTCGAGCGCGGCATCGATCAAAAGGACGTTGCAGCCCGCAGCAAAGGTGGCGGCCTGGCCCGGTGTCGCGGCAACCTCGACGATGCCGCCATGGGCCTTGATCGCGCGGGCGATGGCATCGGCCTCGATGGCGTTTTTCGACACGATTACGGCCCGCCGGTCGGCAAGGATGTTGTGGCGATGCGGCGGCGGCTCGGTCGCGGCGACCGCCGGAAGCTCCAGGACGAATTCGGATCCTTCGCCGAGCCGGCTCGAAACCGAGATCGAGCCGCCCATCGCCGTCGCCAGCCGCTTCGAGATGGCAAGCCCGAGGCCGGCGCCGCCATGCACCCTGGTCGAGGTGCCGTCGGACTGCTCGAATTCCTCGAAAATGCGCTCCATGTCCTCTTCGCGCAGGCCCGGGCCGGTGTCGGCGATGGTGAAGCAGATACGGTCGGTGGTTTCGCTGCGGGCGCGCGCCACGGTGAGCAGCACCCCGCCCGTGTCGGTGAACTTCACCGCATTGCCGATGAGGTTGAGCAGCACCTGGCGCACGCGGCCTGGATCGGCGGTGATCATCTGCGGCACATCGGGCTCGACATGGCAGCCGAGGCCGATGTTCTTGGCGAAAGCCTTTGCGGCCAGAAGTTCGATGATGTTGTCGGCGATCTCGCGCAGCGAGGTCGGTTGGGGCTCGGGTTCGAAGCGGCCGGCCTCGATCTTGGAATAGTCGAGCAGGTCCTCGATGAGCGCGAGCAGCGCGCTGGCCGAGGTGGAAACGGCGCCGACATAGGTGCGCTGTTCGGGCGAGAGGTCGGTATCGGCAAGCAGCTTCGCCATGCCCATGATGCCGTTCATCGGCGTGCGGATCTCATGGCTGACGGTGGCGAGGAAGCGTGACTTGGCCTGGCTGGCATATTCGGCCCGTTCGCGCGCGGTGATCAACGAGGATTCGGCGCGCTTGCGGGCGGTGATGTCGCGGGCGATCGCCCGGTGCGAGACCGCGCCCGTGTCCTTGTCGCGCACCGACAATTCGATCCAGGAGAACCAGCGTGGTCCGTTCGGGGTGCGGATCGCGACATCCGTCGAGCTCAGGCATTCATGATCGGAGAAGGCGGCGTCGGGAACGATGCCGACATCGATGCCAAGCTCGGACAAGGTCTTGCCGGCAAGATCGCGCGCATCGAGCTCGACAAGCGAGGCAAAGACGCTGTTGGCATAAACGATGTGGCCGTCGCGATCACGATGGACGACGAGGTCGCCCAGCGCGTCGATCAGGCCGCGGAAGCGCTCCTCGCTCTCCTGCATCTCCCACATGCGGTCGGCGAGGGTTTCGATCTCGGCGCGGCTGCGCGCGGCGGTCTCGTCGAGAAGCGCTGCGGTGCGGCGCTCATCGCGACGGCTGCGCAGATGCATGGCCAAGCCCGCAAAGGCTATGGCGGCGAGACCGGCGGTGATGATGAGCGGCGCTCCGGTGAGATGCGCGAGCCCCGCCATGATGGCGATGGCAACGATCGTCAGGAACGGCAAGCCTTGGTGGCTGGCCGCGGGCAATTCGGGAGCCAACGGCGGCGCGACGAGCACCTGCCGCTTCGGCGCATCGGCGATGAGCCTGTGAGCGCCGGCGGCTTTGCTGTCCTGTCTGATGTGGGAGTCCGCGACCATGCGCAGATCATGCCAGACAGAAATTATGGAAGGCTGGGAGGGATCGTTCGAATTTTAGCTATTTGAGCGGATTCCGGCTGTCCGCACGCGCGGGCGAAACCGAGCTTCGCGAGGTCGTTGCGAGCTACATATCGACAACGACGCGCCCCCTGACCTTGCCTTCGACGATATCGCGCGCGGCGGCGACAATGCCGTCGAAACCGATCGTGCGGGACAATGTCGACAGCTTCTTGGAGTCGAGGCCGGTGCCGATGCGGCGCCATGCTTCCAGGCGTACCGGCTTCGGCGCCATCACCGAATCGATGCCGAGCAGCGAGACACCGCGCAGAATGAAGGGCGCGACGCTTCCCGGCAGGTCCATGCCGCCGGCCAGGCCGCAGGCGGCGATCGCGCCGCCATAGGAGGTCATCGACAGCACATTGGCCAAGGTATGGCTGCCGACCGAGTCGACGCCGCCTGCCCAGCGCTCCTTGGCGAGCGGTTTCGCGGGCTGGCTGAGCTCTTCGCGCGAGATCACCTCGGCCGCACCAAGGTCGATCAGATAGGGGCTCTCGGCGTTGCGGCCGGTCGAGGCGATGACATGGTAGCCGAGGCTCGACAGGATCGAGATGGCGACCGAGCCGACGCCGCCGGCAGCGCCCGTCACCACCACGGGACCGCGGTCCGGCACGATTCCGTGCCGCTCCAGCGCCATGACCGAGAGCATTGCCGTGTAGCCCGCCGTGCCGACAGCCATCGCATCATGCGCGCTCATGCCCTCGGGCAGCGGCACCAGCCAGTCGCCCTTGACGCGGACGCGGCCGGCATAGGCGCCGTAATGCGTCTCGCCGACGCCCCAGCCGTTGAGGATCACCTTGTCTCCCTTGCGCCAGTCGGCATGCGAGGAGGAGATCACGGTGCCGGCGAAATCGATGCCTGGAACCAGCGGCCAGCGGCGCACGACCGGGGCCTTGCCGGTGATGGCGAGCCCGTCCTTGTAGTTCACCGTCGTCGCCTCGACGGCGACGGTGACATCGCCTTCCATCAGGTCGGCCTCGGTGAGGTCGACGACATCGACGGACTGTTTCTTGTCCGCATCGCGCGAGACGAGGATGGCTTTGAAGGTGTCGGGCATGATTTTCTCCTCGCCTCTGTCTGATGAGGAAGTCTGCGGTTTCAACAGCGTGAGGTCAATTGCCAAGGTCCTGGGACTTGGCTTCGCGCCGCCAGCCGATCAGTTCGTCGAAGACGACAAGCGCTGCGCCGACCGAGATGAAGGTGTCGGCGAGATTGAAGACCGCGAAGGACCAGACGGGCGTGTGGAACAGGATGTAGTCGATGACGTGACCGTAGACGGCGCGGTCGATGAGGTTGCCGAGCGCGCCGCCGATGATCAGCGCAAAGCCGATACGAGCGACGACATGGCCGGCCGACGTGCGCGTGGCGAGATAGAGCACGAAGGCGACGACGAGCACGGCGATGACCACCAGGCCGGTATCGCCGAAGGACTGGAACATCGAGAAGGCGATGCCGGTGTTGTAGGTGCGAAACAGCGCCAGGAATGGCAGCAGATCGACCTTCTCCTGAAAGGCGAGACCGTTCTCGACCAGCTGCTTGATCCACTGGTCGAGCGCAATGGCGATGACGACCAGCACGACGTAAGGCGACCAGTATTTCATTTGGCGGTTCTCATCGGATGTCATTGGCAGGCTCGAGCTTCAACGCGCCGCGCCGGATCTCGAACAACATCACGCCGGTGGCGACCGCCAGATTGAGCGAATCGGCCCGGCCTGCCTGGGGAATTCTGAGCAGCCGGTCGCAGCTTTCGGCGAGACTGTTCGGCAGGCCCTGCTGCTCGTTGCCCATCAGCAGCAGGACCGGTCCCCTGGAGAAATCGACCGAGCGATAGTCGACCGCGCCCTTGAGATGGGTTCCGGCGACAAGGCCGGAGAAATCGCGGCGCCAGGCGAGGAAGGCCTGCTCGGTCGCCCTGGCGACCGGCACGGCGAAGATCGAGCCCATGGTGGCGCGCACCGTCTCCAGCGAGAACGGGTCGGTGGTGTCGCCGACCAGGATGACGCCCTTGGCGCCGACGGCGTCGACGGTGCGGATCACGGTGCCGAGATTGCCGGGGTCGCGCACCCGGTCGAGCGCCACCCAGACATCGCCGTCCCTGGCGCGGATGTCCTTCAGCGGCACCGTCTGCTGCGCAAAGACGCCGACCACCATTTGCGGGTTCTCACGGCGGGTGATGGCAGCGAGCACCTTTTCGGAAACTTCGAGCACCATGCCGCCGGCGGCAACGGTCCGCGCTGCGACTTTTTCGACGGCCGGGTTGCCGCGTCCGGCCTTGGCGAAGACCAAGGTCCTGATCGACCAGCCGAGGTCGAGGGCATCGATGACCAGCTTCAGGCCCTCGGCCATGAAGGCGTTCTGCTGGTCGCGGAATTTCTTGAGCGCCAGCGCCTTGATGTCCTTGACCAGGGGATTGGCAAGGCTGGTGACTTCCTTGACCTGCCCGACCGGGCGAGCGCCGTCATGTGCCGTCATTCAAGCCACCCAGCGCGAGAACAGCGAAGTCGACAGCGCGCGGCCGGCGGATTTCTCGCGAATGATCAGCTCGCCGGATTCGACCGTGCCGCCCATACCGGCGAAGGTATCGCGCATCAGCGCATGGATGGCGAAGAAGGAAGCGCGGATCGAATAAGCGGTGAGGACGACGGCCAGCGGTTTCGGCGTCAGGATCGAGCGGCAAAGCTCGGTGAGGCCCGGCAGGTCCTCGAACAATTGCCAGACCTCGCCCTTGGGTCCGCGGCCATAGGCCGGCGGATCGAACAGCACGATGTCGTAGCGGCTGCCGCGGCGTTCCTCGCGCTCGGCGAATTTCATCGCGTCCTCGACGATCCAGCGGATCGGCTTGTCGGCAAGGCCGGCCATCTCCTGGTTCTCGCGCGCCCAGCCGATCGCCTTCTTCGAGGCATCGACATGGGTGACCTCGGCGCCGGCGCGAGCCGCCACCAGCGAAGCGAGGCCGGTATAGCCGAACAGGTTAAGCACCTTGACCGGGCGTCTCGCCGACGCAATCAATCCCGCCATATGGTCCCAATGCGAGGCCTGCTCCGGAAAGACGCCGACATGGCGAAACGAGGTGAAGCGGCCGAGATAATCGATGCCGTCATGCTTCATCGGCCAGGTTTCGCCGAGCGGCGTTTTGGGAAACCGCCAGCGGCCGATGCCTTCTTCGTCGGTGTCGCCGGTGAAGATGGCGTCGGCGCGCTCCCATTCCTTCGCCGGCAGGGCCCGCTGCCAGATTGCCTGGCCCTCGGGGCGCACGATGCGGTACGGGCCGTATTGCTCGAGCTTCTCACCGGCGCCGCTGTCAAGCAGGGCGTAATCGGCGTTTGGCGCGACTTCGAGGATCAACGGCAGGCGCTCGGCAGGCAACGCGCCTTCGCGGCGCGCGAGCACGCGCGGCGCCGGCTTGGCTTCCTGCCGCTCCGCCGGTTTCGTTTCACGGCGCTCGGCAGGTGCGGCCTGCTGCCGTCCGGCCGCGAACGCATCACGCGGGCGGGACTGTTCCGCCCTTGCGGGATGCGGTCGGCCATCGCGGCGTTTGTCGCGAAAAGATTTCAAGAAAGGTCATCTCCGGCGGTTCGGCCCGCTTCTGCCACAGCTCAGCCCACCGGCGCAACAAAGCCTGGCTCATTCAATGGTGCTGTAATCAACTATGCCGGATGCCGAGCAGGCCGAAACAAAGCGAAACGAAGCCAAGCGCCTTCGCCGCGGCCACCGCCATGTGGCCGGTCTCCCAACGCAGCCGGACGGCCTCGAAATTGTCCGGGATCGGTCCGGGCGCCCAGGTCGCAAGAATGTCGTTGGCCGGCTTGACCAGTCCGAACCAGAGCGCCAGCGAGACGGCATAAAGCAGTGTGGCGGCGAGCACGAGCCAGAAGGCTGTCGCTTGGCCGCGCAGCATCCAGGCAAGCAGCGCCGGGCAGAGGATCGCAGCGATATCGAGCGGCGCTCCAATGACGGCAAAGAGCAGGAACTGACCGTTGAAGACCGTCGCCTCTCGCCAGAGCGCCGGCGACCATTTCGTCAGCCTGGGCAGCGATTCCAGCACATGGGCAAAGGACGGCCCAAGGCTGAGCGCCGCGACGAAAGCGGTCAGCACCGACCAGAACAGCAGGGTCCCGCGCATCTCCATTGTGGGGAGAACGGGAACGGGACGCGGGCGTTCCGTGGCAGAAGGTCGCTTGCCGCGATGTGCAGGCCAGCCCTATTGTCCGGCACGCCGGTTAGCCATTCATGTCCCGTTCAGCCCGCCTGCTCGACCTCGTCCAGATCCTTCGCCGCCACCGCCGGCCGGTGAGCGGCCGCACGCTTGCGGACGCAATCGGCGTGTCGATCCGCACCCTCTATCGCGACATCGCGACGCTGCAGGGGCAGGGCGCGCCGATCGAAGGCGAGGCGGGGCTTGGCTATGTGCTGAAGCCCGGCTTCATGCTGCCGCCGCTGATGTTCAGCGACGAGGAGATCGAGGCAATCGTGCTCGGCTCGCGCTGGGTGGCGAAGCAGCCGGACAAAAGGCTGGCGGCCGCCGCGGCGGATGCGCTGGCCAAGATCGCGGCGGTGCTGCCGGATGATCTGCGCGACGATCTCGGCGCGACGACACTGCTCGTCGGGCCGCGCTCGGAAAATGCCGAAGCGATCGACCTCGGCATGGTGCGGCAGGCGATCCGGGACGAGCGCAAGCTTGGCTTCCTCTACCGTGACGCGGGGGGAGCGGCATCGAAGCGTCTGGTCTGGCCGTTCGCGCTCGCCTTCTTCGACAAGGTGCGGGTGATGGTGGCGTGGTGCGAAACGCGCCAGGATTTCCGGCATTTCCGCGCCGACCGGATGTCCGGCCTGACAGCGACAGACATCCGCTATCCGCGCCGCCGCCAGGCGATGCTGAAGGAGTGGCGGGCGAGCCTTGACGCGCCCGGCCGGAACGGCGCGAAAGACGCTTCCGGCTGATCGCTGCTGCCAGAATCTGACAGCAGGTTCGCATATCGTCTCCAAGGTTCAGACACTTTGGAGATCAGATATGACCACGCCGAATTTCGTCATCCTCTATGTCGACAGCCCGGAAAAGAGCGGCGCGTTCTACGCTTCGCTGCTCGGACGCGAGCCGGTCGAATCCTCGCCGACCTTCGTCATGTTCGTGCTCGACAAGGGGTTCAAGCTCGGCCTCTGGTCGCGCCACACGGTGGAACCGGCTGCGGCGGCAGCGGGCGGTGGCGGCGAGCTCGTGATGGCAGTCGAGAACGCGGCAGCGGTCGACGCCACCCATGCGGATTGGGCTGGCAGAGGCCTTAAGGTACTTCAGGCGCCACTAGATCTCGATTTCGGCCGCACCTTCGTCGCCCTCGATCCTGACAATCATCGCCTGCGCGTCTATTGGCCGAATGGGCAGTAGGCAGTAGGCAGTAGGCAGTAGGCAGTAGGCAGTAGGCAGTAGGCAGTAGGCAGTAGGCAGTAGGCAGTAGGTCTATCTTCCCTATTGCCTACTGCCCAATCCCTACTGCCTATTTGAGCGCGTTGTAGACGGCCACGCCGGCGGCGAGATCCTCTAGCGCCGCGCCGACCGACTTGAACAGCGTGATCTCGTCATCGGTTTGCCGGCCCTGTTTCTCGCCGCGCGCGAGCTCGTGCAGGTCGGCGACAATCGCTTCCGGCTTCAACACGCCGGAGGCCAGCGGCTGGACGATGTCGCCTGCCTCCTTGGTGGCGCCGGCGCGGGTGTCGACATAGACCCGGGCGCGCTTGATCGCATCGTCATCGCTCTCGCGCATCGTCGGCGTGAAGCCGCCGACGAGATCGACATGGGCGCCCGGCTTCAGCAGCGCGCCCTTGACCAGCGGCGTGTTCGAGATGGTTGCGGAGGCGACGATGTCGGCCTCGGCAAGCTCCGCATCGAGATCGCTGGCGGCACTTGCCGGAAGGCCTTCGGCGCGCAAGGCCGCCACCACTTTTTCGGCATTGGCCGGCGTGCGGTTCCAGATGCGGATGGATGTGATCGGCCTGACCGCCGAATGCGCCTTGGCAAGGAAGGGCGACAGCGCGCCGGCACCGATCACCAGAAGCCGCGAGGCATCCTTGCGGGCGAGATAGGAGGCAGCGAGCGCGGAGGCGCAGGTCGTGCGCCACTGCGTCAGCCGCTGGCCGTCGATCAGCGCTTGCGGCTCGCCGGTGACGCCGTCGAGCAAAAGATAAAGGCCCATGACCGCCGGCTTGCCGATGGCATTGTTGTCCGGCGACACGGTGACGATCTTGACGCCGATATGGCCTCCCTCGGAGGTGCCCGCGGCGTTGAAGTCGGTCCAGGCCGGCATCAAAAGCAAGGTCGAGGCGGTGCCGTCCGGCCGCTCGATGCCATGATGGTGGCGAACCGGCTGCACGGCGCCATCGCGAAAAGCCGTGCGCAATGTCTCGACAAGGCCGGGAAAGGTCAGCGCGCGGTCGACCTCGGCGGCCGAAATGGTCAACATTGAAAGCTCCGTGGTGTCGAAAGGACGCTCGACTGTCTTCTACGCAATTCCGACGGAAAACCGCTACGCACTTTGCCTGGAATTGCTAAAGCGCGTCGCGCTGAAACAGAATCAGGCGGCGCGCTTTAAGTCTTTGTTCGATGCATGTCGTTGTCCCAGAACCGCTGCGCACTTCTGGGCGACATGCATTAGTTCGTCGGGTTGGGCAGCGCCGGTCCCTTGGGCGCCACGGGCGTGCGGCTCACCGCCTGGCGCAGGTTTTCCGCCTCGAGGCCGCGCTGGCGCGCGAGCTTGCGATAGCGTCCCTGCTTCACCCAGGTGGCCAGGCTTCCGACGACCATGCCGATGGCCAAAGCCAGGAACAGGAAGATGAAAAGCGGCAGGCTCAGCGTCAGCGCAGGATTGCCGGGATGAAATGGATCAAGCGTGAAGGCGACGGCACCGCGGTTGGCGACGGCGAGCGCGATCAGGATGACGGCCAGCGGTACGAAGACCACGACGAGGATGAAGCGATTGAACATCAAATCTCCATGGAGAGGCTTCTTGAATCGCGCATGTCCTTGTCCTGAAACCGGTCTCCACTTTCGGGAGACATGCCTTTAGGCGCCAAGATGCCGTTTCGACCCGCCGGCCCGGCGCCTATTTGCCGCCGTTCAGCCTTTCGCGCAACTCCTTGCCGGTCTTGAAGAACGGCACCCATTTTTCCTCGACCTCGACGGATTCGCCGGTGCGCGGGTTGCGGCCGGTGCGGGCCGGACGGTTCTTCACCGAAAAGGCGCCGAAACCGCGCAGTTCGACCCGGTTGCCCTCCGCAAGCGCGTCGGTGATCTCGTCAAAGATCGCGCCGACGATGTTTTCGACGTCGCGCAGGAAAAGGTGCGGGTTGCGTGCAGCAATGATCTGCACAAGTTCGGATTTGATCATAGAACATTCCCCGTAAAACCACTGCAACCGATTATCAGGATGATTTTATTGCTTTTTCGGCTCGTCCCAACGGCACCTTAAGGGTGCCAGACCGAAACGAGACCGTCAAGAAACAAGCGGTCGGCGCCAAGTTCGTGAATGATATCGCCGCCGGCATCCGGCAGGCCGAGCGCCTTGGCCGCCACTTTTGCCATCGACTGGGAAAACAGGAAACCGCCACGCCTGTCCTTGTCCTTCCACTCGACGACCTTGAGCTTGCTGTCCACGCCCTTCGTCGCCAGCCAGTCGATCGCCTCCTGCTCGCCGCCGACGGCGTCGACCAGGTGGTTGGCCAAAGCCTGGCGGCCGGTGAAGATCGAACCGTCGGCAAGCGCCAGCGCCTGCTCATGCGACATCTTGCGGCGATCGGCGACGATGCCGACGAACCAGTCGTAGCTGTCGAGGATCAGCTTGCGCACCATGGCGCGCTCGTCGTCATTGGTCGGCTTGAAGGGCGAGGGCGAAGCCTTGAGCGGCGACGATTTCACCTCCTCCAGCTTGATGCCGAGCTTGTCCATGAGACCGCTGACATCAGGGTATTGGATCAGCACGCCGATCGAGCCGACGATCGATGTCTTGCGGGCGACGATGTGGTCGGCAGCACTCGCGATCATATAGCCGGCCGATGCCGCCAGCGTGCCGACTTCGGCCACCACCGGCTTGTCGCCGGCAAGCTTGCGCACGGCGTCGAATGTGGACTCGCCGCCGACCGTGGTGCCTCCGGGCGAATCGATCGACAGGATGACGCCCTTCACCTCCGGCGACTTGCGGATCGATTCCAGCCTTTTGAGCAGTTCCTCGTCCTCGGTGATGGTGCCTTCAATCTTGACCTTGGCGATGTGGGGGACCGCCCGGCCGGTAAAATTGTCGTCATAGACCCAGGTCGAGAAAGCGATGATCGCTGCCGCCAGAACCAGAAACGCGACCACGCGCCAGAACGTCAGCTTGCGGCGCAAGCGGCGGCGGTCGATCAAGTCGTCGGCTCTCATTGCCATTGTCAGCCTCGTGGGTGGTGGGAAAGCACGCTTTTAAAGCAAGCTTCTACGCACGGCTACCGTTTCCTGGCGCGGGTCATCCGCTTCACAGAACGGTGACCCCTCTACTTTCTTGTCCTGATGCAATTCCTGTCGGAAACCGCTCGCAGCTTTCCCGGAACTGTTCCGAAAGGCCCGGCTTCGGCCTCCGGCGGTGACGCCGGGCTCACGAAAAATTAACGCAAGCAGTCCGTATCTGCTATGAAGTACAGGCCATTTCGCCGAATTCCTTTCGATTTTGCGGGCGGCAGCTGTCACATTTTTGCAGTTTTCCTCCGCTTGTGCTTGCTTGTAGGTGCCGGCATACCACCTATAGGCGGTGTTTGGGCGGGCAAAGGTCCATTAGAAAAGTGATGTTGGCGCGATCTGACGAAACGAGCGATGCCGGCGAGGCATCGGCTCCCGCGAACCAAGGCGGCACGCGTGGCGATGCGTTCAACCGCGCCCGGCGGCACTCGCGCCGCGTCCGCGTGCTGAAATTTGCGGTGCCGCTGCTAGCGGTCGCGATCGCCGTCGCCTTTCCGGTCTATTCCTACCTCAAAGCGCCGCTGTCGGTATCGGTGCAGGCCGACGGCACGGCGTTTTCCGACGGCAAGCTGGTGATGGCCAATCCGAAGCTCAACGGCTTCACCAAGCAGAAGCTGCCATATTCGCTGACGGCGAGCAGGGCGACGCAGGATGTCGGCCAGCAAGCCGTCATCGACCTCGAAGGCATCAACGCCAAACTGCCCGTCGCCACCGACAACATCGTGTCGGTCGATGCCGCGCACGGTATCTACAATCGCGACGCCAACACGATGGATCTGACCAGCGACGTCAGCGTGACGACGACGGACGGCCTGATGGCGAAGTTCAAATCGATCTTCCTAGACATGGGCAAAGGCTCTATGAAGACGAGCAATCCGGTCGACGTCAGCCGTGGCGGGTCGCGCATCACCGCGGATTCGATGTCGGTCGAGGACAATGGCAGGCTCGTGGTCTTCGAGAACCGGGTTCGCGTCAACATAGATCCAACTGCGTTGAAGGCAGCGGGGGTAAACGGTGGAGAACAGAATGCGTCGCAGTAAATCCGCATGGCTTCCGGGCGCTGCTTCCGCATTGCTGTTTTTGGCAACGGCGCATTCGTTCGCGCAGTCGAGCGCGACCAGCCAGATTCCCGGGCTCAAGCTGTCGGGTGACCAGCCGATCCAGATCGAAAGCGACAAGCTCGAGGTCCGCCAGGCCGAAAGCATGGCCGTGTTCAGCGGCAATGTGACGGTTAATCAGGGGCCGACCCTGCTCAAGGCCGGCAAGATGACGGTCTACTATGTCAAGGATGCCAATGCCGGCAAAAGTGCCGCAGCAGGCGCATCGGCGATGACGGGCGCCGCCAATATCGACCATCTCGAGGTCGAGAACAAAGTCTACATCAAATCGAACGACCAGATCGCCACCGGCGACACCGGCAAATTCGACATGAAGACGCAGGTGCTGGTGCTTTCCGGCAAGGAAGTGGTGCTGTCGCAGGGCGACAATGTGCTCAAGGGCTGCAAGCTCACCGTGCAGATGAAGAGCGGCCTCGGCAATGTCGAAGGCTGTCCTCGCGTCATCATGATGTTCAAGCCGCAGAAACAGGACGCGCAGCAGGGAGCGTCGAGCAAGTAATGGCCGGCGTGACTTCGCTGCTGGCCCGTCTCCCGGGACGGGCAGCCGCACAACCCGCTGCGCCGGCGACGGTCGGCGCCGACAAGGCAAAGTTCAAGGGCACCCTGATCGCCAAGGGGCTGACCAAGAGCTACAAGGGCCGCAAGGTGGTGAGCGGGGTGACGCTCGGCGTGCGCGCCGGTGAGGCCGTCGGCCTGCTCGGCCCCAACGGCGCTGGCAAGACCACCTGTTTCTACATGGTCACCGGCCTTGTTCCCGTCGACGAAGGTTCGATCGAGATCGACGGCTTCGATGTCACCTCGATGCCGATGTACCGGCGGGCCCGCCTCGGCATCGGCTATCTGCCGCAGGAAGCGTCGATCTTCCGCGGCCTGAATGTCGAGCAGAACATCCGGGCCGTGCTGGAGGTGGTGGAAAAGAGCCGCAAGGAACGCGAGCGCACGCTCGACGAGCTGCTCGAGGAGTTTCACATCAGCCATCTGCGCAAAGCGCCGTCCATGTCGCTGTCGGGCGGCGAACGGCGTCGCCTCGAAATCGCGCGGGCGCTGGCGACGCGGCCTGCCTATATGTTGCTCGACGAGCCCTTCGCCGGCATCGATCCGATCGCCGTCGCCGACATCCAGCAACTCGTTCGCCACCTCACGGCGCGCGGCATCGGCGTCTTGATCACCGACCACAATGTGCGCGAGACGCTCGGCCTGATCGACCGCGCCTACATCATCCATGCCGGTCAGGTGCTGACGCATGGCCGCGCCGACGAGATCGTCGCCAACGCCGATGTGCGGCGTCTCTATCTCGGCGAGGGTTTCACGCTCTGACCGCGGGTTTCGACGCGGTTTGGATGGCCGCGTCACGGCTTTCGGTCATTTTAGCGCTCGATAACGCTCCGGTAAGCCGCAACTGCTAGCGTTTTGCTTGACAAGCAAAAGCCGGGCCAGTTTCTATGCCCGACCGAAAACAGTCGACGCGTAGACGAGGCGTTTGAAGTCCATCATGGCGCTGGCAGCCAAACTGCAGCTCAGACAATCCCAGTCGCTGGTGATGACGCCGCAGCTGATGCAGTCGATTAGGCTGCTGCAGCTCACCCATGTCGAGCTCGAGCGCTTCATCGACGAGGAGATCGAGCGCAACCCGCTGCTGGAACGGGCCGAGCCGCAGGACGATGCCGCCGGCGATCTATCCCAGAAAAGCGAGACATCGCCGGAAAAGGGCACCGACGGCGACTGGTTCGAGGGCGAGATGGAGTGGAGCGCGGAAGCGATCTCGCAAAAGCTCGATTCTTCCCTGGAGAACCTGTTTCCCGACGATCCAGGCACCAGCGAGAGGCTGGGGCCGGATCTCACGGCGCAATGGAAGTCGGCCGCCGGGGGCGGCGCGGGCGCAGCATCGTCCGAGGGGTTCGACGTCGGCGACATGGCCGCGGCCGCCATCACGCTGCGCGAACATGTCGGCGAGCAAATCGCGCTTGCCTCCTTGAGCCCCGGCGAACGCCTTATCGCGGGTGAGCTGGCCGAAGGGCTCGACGAAGCCGGGTACCTGCGCACCGAACTCGACGAGATCGCGGTTCGGCTCGGCACGGACGGCGCGGCGGTGGCGCGGGTGCTTGGCGTGTGCCAGACCTTCGAGCCAGCAGGACTTTTCGCGCGCGACCTTGCCGAGTGCCTGTCGCTGCAACTGGCGGTGCGCGACCGGCTCGATCCGGCGATGAAGGCGCTGGTCGCCAACCTCGAGCTTCTGGCGCGGCGGGATTTCCAGTCGCTGAAACGCATCTGCGGCGTCGACGAGGAAGACCTGCTCGACATGCTGGCCGAGATCCGCGCGCTCGATCCGCGGCCCGGCCTGGCGTTTTCGGGCGGCGCGAGCGACGCGATCGTCGCCGATGTCGAGGTGCGCGCCGCCAATGACGGCAGCTGGGCGGTGGAGCTCAATGCCGATACGCTGCCTCGCGTGCTGGTGGACAATGTCTATTTCGCCCGCATTTCGAGCCATGCCAAGGACCAGGCGGAAAAAGAGTTTCTCGCCGAATGCCTGCAGAACGCCAACTGGCTGACGCGCAGTCTCGATCAACGGGCCAAGACCATTCTCAAGGTGGCGTCCGAGATCGTGCGGCAACAGGACGCTTTCCTCGTCCATGGCGTGCGTCATCTCAAGCCGCTCAACCTGCGTACGGTGGCCGACGCCATCGGCATGCATGAATCGACGGTCAGCCGCGTCACCGCCAACAAATATATGCTGACGCCGCGCGGCGTCTTCGAGCTGCGCTATTTCTTCACCGCGTCGATTGCCTCCGCGGAAGGCGGCGAAGCGCATTCTTCCGAGGCCGTGCGCGACCGCATCAAGCAGATGATCGACGAGGAAAAGCCCATCGACGTGCTTTCCGACGACGCCATCGTCGACATGCTCAAGGAAAGTGGGGTCGACATCGCGCGCCGCACCGTCGCGAAATATCGCGAAGGCATGAACATTCCCTCGTCGGTGCAGCGGCGGCGGGAGAAGCGGGCGCTCGCGAACGCCGGCCGCTAGGCCGATGCGAATCTCGACAAGCCCTGGCCGGTGCGAGACGGTGCTGATTTCCCACAATTCCCGAGTTTCATTGACAAGCCGCAATGAAGTGTCTAGAAGCCCGCCCGCATGGAGCAGGGCGGTGATGCCCGCTAGCGAATGGGTCCGTCAGACACGGCCATGGACGGCCAAGAAGGCGACTTGTGATCAACCGGAAAGTTCGGGTCTAAAATCGGCGCGCATGCCGCTGCAAAGCTTGTGCGCGCGCACCACGGGTATAAACTCGGGAACAGTTTGAAGCCTGAGCAAGGAAGGTCAGTTTTCAGATGAATCTACGCATTTCGGGAAAACACATGGACATCGGCGATGCGTTCCGCACGCGCATCAACGACCGGGTCGGCGAGGCGATCGAGAAATATTTCGATCGGGGTTTTTCAGGACATGTCACGGTCATCAAATCGGGGTCGCGTTTCTCCGCCGACTGCATGGTCCGGCTCGATTCCGGCGCTTCTTTGCAGGCGACCGGCGATGCCCAGGACCCGACGCTTGCCTTCGAGGCGGCGGCCGACCGCCTGGAAACGCGGCTGCGGCGCTACAAGCGCCGGCTGAAGTCGCGCAACACCGGCAACGGCAATGGCGAAGAGCCGACCGACATCGCCTACACCGTGATGGCTCCCCTCGCCGACGACGAGGAAGACATTCCGGAGGACTTCGCTCCGGTCATCGTCGCCGAATCAAGCTTGACGCTGCGGACCATGTCGGTGGCTTCGGCGGTCATCGAACTCGACAACAGCGACAGCCCGGTCTTCCTGTTCCGCAACGCCGGAACCGACCATCTCAACATCGTCTACCGCCGGCCGGATGGCAACATCGGCTGGATCGATCCGTCGACGACCAAAGTCGCGCAAGGATAAAAAGCCAGCCGCGCAAGGGGGCGACGACTGGCGCGGCAGGCGAGCAAGGGATTTTTCAAGCATGGATCTCAGCGATCTCATCAGCGTTCCGGCGATCATGCCGGCGTTGAAGGCGAATTCCAAAAAGCAGCTTCTGCAATTGCTGTCGGAGAGGGCGGCGGCGATTTCGGGGATTCCGGAGCGAGAGGTGTTCGACACCATCCTGCAGCGCGAGCGGCTGGGCTCGACCGGCGTCGGCAACGGCATCGCCATTCCGCACGGCAAGCTCGCCGGCGTGAAGCGAATCGCCGGCGTCTTCGCCCGGCTGGAAACGCCGGTCGATTTCGAGGCGCTGGACGACCAGCCGGTCGACCTGGTGTTTTTGCTGCTTGCGCCGGAAGGCGCCGGCGCCGACCATCTCAAGGCGCTGTCGCGCATCGCGCGCGTGCTGCGCGATGCCGACACGGTGGCCAAGATCAGGGGAACGCGCGACGCGGTGGCGATCCACGCGCTCTTGTCTGATACGCAGGCCTCGCACGCGGCCTGACGTTTTGGGATCGAACCTGGTTTTGGGATGAAACCCTAGAGGGGCCGCCGGGAGCGGCCCTTTCCATTTCAGGCTGCCAGCAATCGCCTTAGTGAATGGCGACAGTGGTCAGGTCGTTCTCCAACGCACCCGCCAGTGCCCGGTCACGGGCGTCGGAAAGCAGAATCGGCTGGCCGTTGGCGGCAAACAGCGCCCACAGCTCCAGGCCGGGCGCGATCTCGCCGAGGCCGGGGAAGCGGCCGCGCAGGTCGTCGCTCGACACTTTCCTGAGATAAGCGACCGAACCTTCGCCGAGATGAGCGAGTTCGCCGCTGGTCATGGTGATCGTTTCGTCAGTTCTGGTCATTTCAAGCCTCCTTGGCGCGAGGACGCCAGGATCGGCCGCCTCGCATAGAGCCATCGGCAAAGGTCAGTCTTTCACCGATATGTTTATTTTCCGTACCATCCGCTCGGACTCCGGCCGATCGAGATCGATCGACAGCAGACCGTTCTTCAGTTCCGCCGCGATCACCCGCATGCCGTCGGCCAGCACGAAGCAGCGCTGGAACTGGCGCGCGGCGATGCCGCGGTGCAGGAATTCGCGCTCGGTGTCGTCGGTCTGACGACCGCGCACGATCAGCTGGTTTTCCTCCGTGGTGACATCGAGGTCGCTTTCTGCAAAACCGGCAACGGCCAGCGTGATGCGCAGCCTTTCGGCCTTGCCGTCGGCGGCATTGAGGCGCTCGATATTGTACGGAGGGTAGCTGTCGCCGGACTTCGCCAGACGCTCAAGCGTCTTTTCCATGGCATCAAAACCCAGGAGAAGCGGGCTGGAGAAAGGCGTCATTCGACTCATTGTTACACTGTCCTCTGAAGAGCGACACAAACTGGAAAAACCCGGATGGCATTTTTCCCGATGGTCTTGATATGGTCCGTCGCGCGATCAAGTTCAAGCCGCCAAATCAGGATGACGTTTCGTCGAACCGTCATCTTCATCCAGCCTTTCATTGGAGCATGATTTCGTCCGAAAACCGGTTCCCACCTTCCGGGAACCATGCTCTAAAACCCGCCCAAAAAGACTTCCCAAAAGGAATTGAAATGCCCCAGTCCAGAAAGATCATCATCGACACGGATCCCGGCCAGGACGATGCCGTCGCCATATTGCTGGCGCTCGGCAGTTCCGAGCTGGAGATCGTCGGCATCACCGCGGTAGCCGGCAACGTGCCGCTGAATCTGACCCAGAACAACGCCCGCAAGATATGCGAGCTGGCCGGCCGGCCCGACATCAAGGTCTATGCCGGCGCCATCCGGCCGCTGGCGCGTGAACTCGTCACCGCCGAGGAGGTGCATGGCAAGACCGGCCTGAACGGCCCGCAGCTGCCCGAGCCGACCATGCCGTTGCAGGAACAATATGCCGTCGATTTCATCGTCGAGACGCTGATGCGCGAGGAAAGCGGCACCATCACGCTCTGCCCGCTCGGACCGCTCACCAACATCGCGCTGGCGCTGATCCGCGAGCCCAGGATCGCGCCGCGGATCAAGGAAATCGTCCTGATGGGCGGCGGCTTCTTCGAGGGCGGCAATGTCACGCCGGCAGCCGAATTCAATTTCTATGTCGACCCGCAGGCCGCCGATCTGGTGTTCAAATCGGGCATTCCGATCGTGATGATGCCGCTCGACGTCACCCACAAGGCGCTGACCACGTCCGAGCGCATCCAGGCCTTCCGCAAGCTCGGCACCAAGGTCGGCACCGCGACCGCCGAGATGCTGGAGTTCTTCGAGCGCTATGACGAGGAAAAATACGGCACTGATGGCGGGCCGCTGCACGACCCGTGCGTGATCGCCTATCTCGTCAAGCCGGAGCTGTTCAAGGGCCGCCACTGCAATGTCAGCGTCGAGACGACCTCCGAGCTCACCATGGGCATGACGGTGATCGACTGGTGGGGCGTCGCCAAGCGCAAAAAGAACGCGATGGTGATGCGCGACATCGATCATGACGGCTTCTTCGCGCTGCTGGTGGAGCGGCTCGGGCGGCTATAAGGGCCGCTTCTTCCTTCCCCCCTTGTGGGGGAAGGTGGATCGGCGCGAAGCGCCGAGACGGATGAGGGGTGCTCCAGCGGAGTGAGACGTCGGCATTCCCTGGAACACCCCTCATCCGTCGCCTTCGGCGACACCTTCTCCCACAAGGGGAGAAGGTGAGGTGCTACTTCGCCTTCGAGAACGCCAGCCACAGTCCGCCGCCGACTAGGAAGCTGCCGCTGATGCGCGACATCAGCTTGACGCGGCTGGCCGACAGAACGCGCCCGGCGCGGCCCGCGGCAAGGGCATAGGTCGAATCCGACATGGCGGCGAAGATCATCGCTGTCAGGCCCATGACGACAATCTGCAGCGTATAATTGCCCTGCGGGGCGATGAACTGCGGGAAGAAGGCGCCGAAAAACACCAAAGTCTTCGGATTTGAGATCGCCACCAGAAAACCCTGCAGGAAGAAGCCGCCGCGCGGCTTTTTGGCCGAGCCGTCGGGGTTCAGCGCGCCTTTGGTGCGAAACATCTGCACGCCCATCCAGATGAGATAAGCGGCGCCGAGCAGCCGCACCCATTCGAACCAGTGGCCCATGCCGGCGATCAGCGTGTTGAGGCCGATGCCGACGATGGCAATCATGATGGCGAGCCCGGCCTGCGTGCCGGCGACGTTGGCCAAGCCGGAGCGCGAGCCGTGGCGGATGCTGTTGGCGATGATCAGCGTGACCGTGGGTCCCGGCACCAGGATGATGACGATGCAGGCGATGACATAGGTGGCGTAGAGTTCCAACGACATGATTTCTCTCGAACAGGACAGCGCCGACTTGGGCGGAGCGCGATCAATGCACGGGATTGACGCTGGCGCAAGCTGGCCGGGCAGGGCGGCCCGTCATGCAGCTCCCGCCGCCCATGGCAGGGTTGCCTCGTAGGAGGCGCCGGCCTTGAGCACGGCGAGGTCGCCGCGCGGGCAGCCGATCAGTTGCATGCCCATCGGCCGGCCCTTGCCGTCGAAACCGGCCGGCACGTTGAGCGCCGGGCAGCCGCCCAGCGTGGCGAAGGCCGAGACCTGCATCCAGCGATGATAGCTGTCCATGGTCCGCCCCGCGACCTCGCGCGGCCAATGGGTGGTCACGTCGAACGGAAAGACCTGCGCGGTCGGCAGGGCGATGAGGTCGAAGCGCTCGAACAGCGACAGCAGCGTGCGGTGCCACGAGGTGCGCCGGACGGTCGCGGCATGGATCTGCGCCGCGGTCAGGCGCATCGCCTGCTCCACTTCCCAGACAGCCTCCGGCTTCAGAAGCCCACGTTTTGCCGGATCGTCATAATGCACCTTCAGCCCGCAGCCGCTGCTCGCCTGGCGCAAGGTGACAAAAGCCTGCCACAGCGCCTCGAAGTCAACATCCGGCACCAAGGCCTCGCTGTGGAAGGAAGCATCGGCGAAGCGGGCAAGCGCAGCCTCGCAAAGATCGAGCACGCCCGGCTCCGTCGGCAAGCGACCGCCGAGGTCGCCCAGCCAGGCGATGCGGCCGCCTGACGCTTTGGTCCGCAAACCGTCAAGGAACGAGCCCGTCTTGTCGTGCGAAAGCGGTGCATACGGGTGATAGCCGGCCTGTTCGTCGAGGAGCAGCGCGATGTCGCGCACGCTGCGGCCCATCGGGCCCTCGACGCCCATCTGCGAATGGAAGACATCGACGTCCGGGCCAGCAGGCACCAAGCCCTGCGAGGGACGGAAGCCGTAGACATTGTTGTAGGCCGCCGGATTGCGCAGCGAACCGCCGAAGTCGCTGCCGTCGGCGATCGGCACCATGTCGAGCGCCAGCGCCACGGCCGCGCCGCCGCTCGAGCCGCCGGCGGTCAGCGCCGGGTCGAAGGCGTTGAGCGTCGGCCCGAAAACCGGATTGTAGGTGTTGGAGCCGAGGCCGAATTCCGGAACATTGGTCTTGCCGATGATGATGGCCCCGGCCTCGCGGACGCGCTCGACGAAGAAGTCGTCCGTGTCGGGAATGAAATCGGCAAAGATCGGCGAGCCGAAGGTGGTTCTGAGCCCCTTGGTCTGGGCAAGGTCCTTGATGGCGATCGGCAGGCCGTACAGCGATCCGGCCTCGCCGCCACGGGCGAGATGAGCATCGGCCCTGTCGGCCTCGGCAAGGATGTCGGCGTGCTCGCGCAGCGAGACGATGGCATTGACCTGTGGGTTCACGGCCTCGATGCGGTCGAGGAACGCGCCGACCACCTCGCGAACCGAAAAGCGACGCCGTCTGATGCCTTCAGCGAGCTCAACGGCGGAGAGGCGGCAGATATCGCCGGCCGGCGGCACGGCATGTTTTGTGACGGGGCGCATCGCTCAACGGGTGCCCGCCAAAGTCGCGTCGACATCCTTGGCCAGTGGGATCGCCGGTTGCGCGCCTGGCTTCAGGCAGGCGAGCGACCCGGCCGCGGCGGCGCGGGTGAGCGCATCCTGAAGTGAGAGACCGGACGACAGGCCGGCGCCGAAATAGCCGCAAAACGTATCGCCGGCGCCCACCGTGTCGACCGGGGTGATCTTCAGCGCCGGAACGGCAAGGAAATCGCCCGGTGTGGCGGCCAGCACCCCGTCGCCTCCGAGCGTGACGACGATGATGCGGCCTATCTTTTTGGCATAGTCGCGCATGCGGGCCGGGCGGTCGCGCCCCGAAAGCGCGAGCGCCTCGCCATAGAGATCGAACTCGGTTTCGTTGGCGACGGCATAGTCGGCCTTGCCGAGGAGGTCGGCGGCTTCGGCACGGAAGGGGGCGGTGTTGAGCACGCTGACGGCGCCCGCCGCGCGCGCCGCGTCGAGCGTGGCCTCGACGGTCTGCAACGGGATCTCGTGCTGCAGGAGCACGACGTCGCCTTTCCTGAGATAGGCCTTGGCGACATCGCCCGGCACAACCGAATCATTGGCGCCCGGCACGACGGCGATGACGTTTTCGCCGTCGCCGCCGACCAGGATCAACGCCGTGCCGGTGGAGGCGAAGGTCTCGCCGACACCGGACAGATCGACATTGCCGGCCCTGAGAAGGGCGAGCGCCTCGGCGGCAAAACTATCCTTGCCGACCGCGCCCACCATGCGCACTTGCGCGCCGGCGCGCACCGCGGCCAGCGCCTGGTTGGCCCCCTTGCCGCCGGGCGCGGTGGCGAAGCCGGAGCCGCGCACCGTCTCGCCGGGTTCCGGCAAGCGGTCGACATTGGCGATGAGGTCGAGGTTGATCGAACCGACAACGATAATCAAAAAACTGCCTCCCGGTGAGGCGGGTCAGCCTGTGCTGAAAGGCGGACCTGCTCCAAGACTTCTGCTTTCTTGCGCAATTCCAGGGGAAATGCATGGCGTGTTTTTTCCCCTGGAATTGCAGGCTGGGCGCGAAGCTAGCCGCAAAGCCCGCCGGTTGCCAGATCATGTCGTCGCTGGCGCGGTCTGGCCCACAGCATCATTCGCAACGGACAGTGACCTCCGCCTGGTAACTGCCGGCCGGGAAGATGCCCGGCGATTTCGTGGCGGTCAGATCGACCTGGATGGTATGGGTGCCGTTGGTCAGCCGCTGCGGCGAGCCGCCTGGGTTATCCAGCCCTGAGCCGTCGAGGCGGAAGACTGAGGCGAAAGAGACGTCGGTGTCGCCGCCGCTCGGAGCCGACGTGAAGGCGATCGGCGCCGGCGCGGAGACGGTATAGCAGTCTAGCAGGTTCAGGATCGAACACAGCGTCGAGTTCGCGATGATGGTGGCGCCGGCGCTCGACCCGCCCGCCTGCTTGGAACCGAATATGTTGATAGAGGGGTTCGACTTCATCGTTCCCGAGGCACCGATCATGATGGTGCAGGTGCCGATGATCGCCGCCTGTGCTGGGAGACAGAAGCCGGCAAGCGCTGCCGTCGTAAGCAGCGCGCGGCTATTTCCTCTTCTTTTTCTTTTCATTGCCGGTCGTGCCTCTGATGCTCCAGCCTTCGTTGGCCCATCCCGCCGATGCGGCCGAGCGAGCCGTAGGAGCCTCGGAAGCCGTGGCAGCGATGCCCGTCGTGCTCCCCGTTGTCTGACCATCGGCGCCAAGGCCCATTTTCAGGAGCTTCAATTCAAGCTGCAGGCGCTCGACTTCCAGCTCGTAGAGGCGGCTGCAATCGACGCGTTTCGGCGTCTGCCCGATCGGGATCACCACGCGGCCGTATGTTGCGATGTCGCTATTGGCCTGATTGCTGCTGTTGTTGCCCCGGATGACGCCGAGGTCGAGATAGGCGCCGCTGCCGGAGACGGCTGAGCGGCAGGTCGTGCCGTCGCTGGCATGAACCTCGTCCTGGCCCTGAGGCAGGCTGACGCCGGGCAGACTGAAACCGGTCTGGTTCTGATTCAGGTTCAGGATGTCCTCGGCAAGCCCCTGACTTACGACAGCCAAGGCGGACAGCAGGGACAAGGTCAGAACCTGCGATGCCCGAAAAACTTTCCGCATATCTGTGCCCTTATCTGGGTCTGCTCGCTTGGAAAGGGGATACTCTCGGTACAGATACGCACCTTGCGCTCGTTCGCGCCGTCGAACGGGACGACCACCAGAACCGGACGCGACGCCTGGCCGGCCAGAAGGAAGGCGCTTGGCGTGATCTTGGCGTCGACCGGCTGGAAATCCTGGTCATAGACATGAACCTCGACACGTATGCGCTGGTTATACGGGTTGCCTGGGAAGACACGAACGGCGAAGGCATCCGCGAAGGATCGCACCTCACCCCGCATCGGCGTCATCGACTGGCCGGTCGCGGCGATGGGAAACAGCACGGCAGTCAGGCCCGCCGCCAGAATTGCAATCGTTCTCAAGGATCACTCCTTTCGCGACAAGACTATTCGCAGCGCAGCGTCACCGTTGCTTGGTAGTTGCCGGCGGAGAAGCGGTTCGTGCCGCTCTTGGTGCCGGAAAGATTGACGGCGACCGTGGATGTGCCTGGCACCGTCAGGGCCGTCGCAGTGCCGGTTTCCGCAATCGTCTGGGCGCCGGAAGTGGCGAAGGTGGGGGTCCATGTCGTCGCCGTAACGTCCGAAGCCGGCACGGTCGTCGTGGTTACCGGGTCTACGCTGAGCGAGACGCCGCCCGTGGTATCGACCTGAGCGCTGCCGGCTGAGCCGCCGGCATTATGCGAGCTCAGCGACTGAAGATTGCTGCTGGCGGTCATCGTACCGTTGGAGTTGATCGTGACCGTGCAGGTCGCGGTGATCGTACCATTGAACAGCACATTTCCGGTGGTGGCGGCCGATGCTGCCTGGCCGCCGCAGGCGGCGAGCACGCTCGCAGCCGTGACGGCGCGAAAGAACTTCATTGAGACCCCGCTTTCGAGCCGGATAATGCGGCTCAATGTAGGGTTATCTTCTCTTTATCGTGGTTAATTTAGCGTTAAGTGAAATAACAACGGAAAGCAACTTCAAAGAAAGCGGCGATAACCGGAGGTTGTCGCCGGTTGCATTTCATGAACAAGGCTGTTTATTTGTTTGGCTTGTGCCGCTTTATATTTGATGCGCGGTTTTTCGCAAGGAGGCGCGAAAAAATCGATTGTTTTTCAGGACGTCACTTGTCCCGCTTCCCAACCGAGGATGGCGCGCTTGCGCGTTAGGCCCCAGTGATAGCCGGTGAGCGCGCCGGACTTGCCCAACGCCCGGTGGCAGGGCACCACGAACGACATCGGGTTGGCGCCCACCGCCGCGCCCACGGCCCGGCTCGCGCTTGGCGCGCCGATGCTTGCCGCGATCGAGGAATAGGTGCAGGCCCTACCCATCGGGATGCGCAGCAATGCTTCCCAGACGCGAAGCTGGAAATCAGTGCCTATCATCACCACGCGCAGCGGCTGGTCGGCGCGCCATTGCGTCGGGTCGAAGACCCGCGCGGCGTAAGCCTGGGTGGCGGACATGTCCTCGACGTAAGTCGCGTTCGGCCAGCGGCCGGACATGTCGGCGAAGGCAGCCCGCTCGCCGCCGGCGTCACAGAAGGCGAGGCCCGCCAGGCCCCGGTCGGTGACCATGATGAGCGCGATGCCGAAAGGCGAGATGTGATAGCCGTAGCGGATGGTGAGACCCGCGCCCCGGGTCTTATAGTCGCCGGGCGACATCGCCTCATGGGTGACGAAGAGGTCGTGCAGCCGGCCGGGACCGGACATGCCGAGCTCGAACGAGGTCTCCAGGAGCGGCATGCCTGAATCGAGCAGCCTGCGCGCGTGGTCGAGCGTCACCGCCTGCAGGAAGGCCTTGGGCGACAGGCCGGCCCAGCGCGTGAACAGTTTCTGCAGGCCGGTAGGCGTCTCGCCGACTTCCTCGGCCAGCACCTCGAGCGAGGGCTGGTCGCGATAGTCGAGGCTGATCTTCTCGATGGCGCGGCGCACGACGTCGTAGTCGCTGCCTTCCGGCGTGATGTCGTTCTCAAGGATCGCGGTTGGTTTCATCCGCGTATTCATGGTCATCTGAGCGTTCATGGCAATATCTCCTTGACCGCGAATATCGGTCCTCCAGAGCTTTGCCACCACCCGAAACTTGCCTTCCCGCCATCCGCACCCAGATAGAGTCAGCTTCGCGCCGAAGAGGACGATCATGACCGTCGAAAAGGTTGATCTGACCGGGGCAAGAGAGACCTTGCTGATGACGCTCTACGGCAAGGCGCTGGAGAGCCGGCTGGCCAATTCGCTGCTCCAGGATCGCTTTGCCGACGAGGCGGTGCGCAAGATCGACTATGATTCTCAAGGCTCAAGGTCGGCGGCAACCTCGGGCTAAGATTTGCATCCGGGCGAAGACACTGGACGTATCAGCGCGTCTTGGCGGTCGCCAGCGCGCGCGAAAAGGCGGTGGCAAAACTTTCGCGGTCGTCGGGATTGAGGAAGCCGCCAATCGCGACACTCTTGCCTTGCGCCTCGACGGCCATCTTGGTGATGCCGATCTCAGCATGGCGGGCGATCGAGAACCGCGTCCAGAACGGGTTGAAGCGATGGTTTTCCGAGCGGCCGGAAGGCGCTGTCTTGCGAATGTCGAGACTGGTGCGCGAGACCGAGATTTCCTCACGGGCGCGCGCAGCCCGGTAATTGGCGCGGAAAGCGATGTAGACGGCGACCACGTCGAGGCCGAAGAAGCCAAACACCGGCCAGGCGCCATGCGCCAGGAAGAACGCGCCGGTGACCGCCCAGCCGAACAGAAGCGCTCCCATCAGGATCAGGAAGCCGGTGCGGCCGAGCGAGCGGTGTGGCGTCAGCAAGGCCTGGAAAAATGGCTCGTCGGCCTGGAACGAGGCGTTTGTGTCGCTCATGAGGGAATATTATAGGAGGGAAATGGCGCCTCCCAAGTCGAAAAAATCCGCAGCTGTCAAAAAACCTCAGGCCGCTATCGCGAGCGACGGCCGGGCGCCTGGTCGACGGACGCGAAAAGCCGCCACGCGGTCGCTCTACAGCCCCGCCGAGGTGCATGAGATCTTCCGGCGCTTTTCCGTGCAGCGGCCTGAGCCGAAAGGCGAGCTCGACTATGTCAACGCCTTCACCCTGCTGGTCGCGGTGGTGCTGTCGGCGCAAGCGACGGACGCCGGCGTCAACAAGGCGACGAAGGCGCTGTTCGCCGCGGCCGACACGCCGGCCAAGATGCTGGCGTTGGGCGAGGCCAAGGTCGGCGACTATATCCGCACCATCGGTCTGTGGCGCAACAAGGCCAAGAACGTGATCGCGCTTTCGAAGGCGCTGATCGACGATTATGCAGGCCAGGTGCCGCAGGATCGCGATGAGCTGGTGAAGCTGCCGGGCGTCGGGCGCAAGACCGCCAATGTCGTGCTCAACGTCGCCTTCGGCCAGCATACCATGGCGGTCGACACGCATATCTTCCGCATCGGCAACCGTATCGGGCTGGCGCCCGGCAATACGCCGGATCAGGTCGAACAGGGGCTGCTCAAGGTCATCCCCGCCGAATATATGCGCCATGCGCATCACTGGCTTATCCTGCATGGCCGCTATGTCTGCAAGGCGCGCAAGCCCGATTGCCCGGTCTGCGTCATCGCCGACATCTGCAAGTCGAAGGAAAAGACCACCGACGTGCCCGCCCCGCTGGTGCCGATCGCGCCGCTGGATGAGACGTTTCCGGTCGAGGCCTAGGGTGGTGTTCTAATATCCGTAGCCGCGCGCCATGGCCGCGGCAAAAACTGGAATGAGCAGGAAGATAAAGCCCTCGGCGCGGACATAGTTCTTCACCGAGGCCAATTCCGCCGCCGGCACCGCGAAAGACGGATTGCCGCTCGCCTGCCTGTTCCAGGAGAGGAAGCGCATAGTCGGCACAATCGACAGCAGGCCGACGATGACGAAGGCCGCCATCTTTGCCCAGAACACCCAATTGTAGACGTAGAATTCCCAGCCCTTCAGACCGAAGAACACCCGGCAGATGCCGACGATGACGATCAGCGCGGCGATGATGCCGTAGTGGCGGTCGATGCCGGCAAGGCGCTTCAGCGTCGCCGCTGCCAAATCGCCGCGCACCAGCACGAACTCGGCGCCGATGATGCCGGCCAGCGAGAACACCAGAAGGTGATGCGCGATCGCCAGCAACAGGTCTGTGGTGTCCATGGTTCTTCCTTCGGTCGACTTGCGTTTCTGGGTCGGCTTCGCGCGCAAACTAGCATCGCCGGGCGAAAAGCCCATAGCGATACTGCCGTGCCATGGCTTTTATGGCTGGAAGAGCCAACGCATTGGCCTGGCTCTTGATCGAGCGTGCTGTTTTGCTAAGCGCGGTCGCGTCAATGGAGGGCAATGCCATGAGCATCAAGATCGAAGCCGGCGTGCCGCTTCTCGAAACGGCGCGCACCGTTTTGCGGCCGCACAGGCTGGACGATTTTGAAGCCTATGCCGCCATGTGGGCGGAGCCCGCCGTCACCCGTTTCATCGGCGGCAAGCCGCGCACGCGGGAGGAGAGCTGGATGCGCTTCCTGCGCCATGCCGGCCTATGGTCGCTGATCGGCTATGGATTCTGGGCGATCGAGGACAAGGCGAGGGGGAGCTTTATCGGCGAGGCCGGCTTCCACGACCTCAAGCGCGAGATCGTGCCGTCTCTCGAAGGCGTGCCGGAGGCCGGCTGGGCGCTGGCCTCGGAGGCGCATGGCCAAGGGCTTGCGAGCGAAGTCGTGAGGCGGATCGTCGCCTGGAGTGACGAGACGTTCGGACAGGCAAGAACCGTCTGCATCATCGATCCGGAAAACGGCGCTTCGCAGAAGGTGGCCGAAAGGAACGGCTATAAAGAAATTTTGCGGACCACCTACCACGAGAAGCCGACGATCCTGCTGGAACGGCAGGCCGGATCCGGAAAGCAAAGCGCTTAACCCGCCTTGCGGCGCAAGGCCCCTGCCACTCCGTTCCACGCGTCCGCCTTTGCACCTGGATGGCTGCCCAGCACCGTCGTCGCGTCGAATGGCTGAGGCCTCGCTATGGCATAGCCCTGCGCGTAGTCGACGCCGATCGCCTTCAAGGCTTCGACGATGCCATCGCTTTCGACGAATTCGGCGATGGTGCGTTTTCCCGTCACCTTGCCGATGTGATGGATCATCTCGACCATCGCGCGGTCGATGCGGTCGTCGAGCATGTCCTTGACGAAGCCGCCGTCGATCTTGAGGTAGTCGACCGGCAGATGTTTCAGATAGGCGAAGGACGACATGCCGGAGCCGAAATCGTCGAGCGCGAAGCGGCAGCCCAGGCCGCGCAGATCGGCGATGAAGCGCATGGCCTCGGTCAGATTGGCGATGGCACTGGTCTCGGTGATCTCCAGGCAGATCGTTTCGGGCGCAATGGCGTGCGCGGCGAACTGCTCACGCATGAAGCCGAGAAACGTCTCGTCGCCGAATGTGGCGCCGGAGAGATTGATCGCGCAGGTGGATATCGGCGCCGCGTGCGGATTGGTGCGTCGCGACGCCAATATGGCGAAGGCGTTGCGTATCACCCAGCGGTCGATCGCCGGCATCAGTCCGTAGCGCTCCGCCGCCGGAATGAAGCTCTGCGGGGTGACGAAGCTACCGTCCTCGTCGGTCAGCCTGAGCAGGATTTCGACATGCGCGCCCGGCTCGGCAGCATCGTCCCGCAGCGGCGCGATCTCCTGCGCATGCAGCCGGAAGCGGTTTTCATCCAGCGCGGCATGCAGGCGCTGCACCCAGGCCATCTCGCCGAAGCGCTCGCGCAGGGCCCTGTCGCCGTCGCTGTGGAGCTGGACGCGGTTGCGGCCCTTTTCCTTGGCCATGTAGCAGGCGACGTCGGCGGCGCGCAGCACCTCCTCCAGCGTCATGCCGACATTGGCGACCTCGACCATGCCGATGCTGACGCTGATGTTGAAGGGACGCCCTTCCCAGGAGAAGTGCAGATCCTGGACCGTGGCGCGCAACCGTTCGGCGGTGGCGGCGGCACAGTCGGCATCGCAATCGAAGAGCAGCACGCCGAACTCGTCGCCGCCCAATCTCGCCAGGATGTCGCCGGGCGGCAGCTCGTTCGCGAGCAGCGCCGAGATCTGGCGCAGCAACTGGTCGCCGGCGGCATGGCCGCAGGTATCGTTGACCAACTTGAACTGATCGAGGTCGAGATACATCAGCGCGTGCCGGCGCGACTTCTCCGGGTCTTCGGAGATCGCGCTCGCCAGACGCTTCTCGAAGTCGCGGCGGTTGACGAGACCGGTCAGCGCATCATGCGACGCCTGCCACGACAGGCGCTCGATATAGTCCTGCTCGCGCGTCATGTCTTGCAGGGCCAGGACGCAACCCAGGATCGAGCCGGAAACGATCAGCGGAGCGCCGTTCAGCGCCACCGGCACGACCGAACCGTCGGGGCGCTCCAAAAGCTGCGGGCGAACATTGGAGCGGCGCGGCTCGCCCGCCAGCAGGCGCGGGATCAGATCGGTCTCCTCGACGCCGCTGTCCTTGTCCACGAGCCGGAACAACGAGGCGACCGATCTGCCTTTGGCGGCGGGTAAAGAGCAGGCAAGCAGCCTTTCCGCTCCGGCATTCATATAGTCCAGCCGCCCCTTAGCATCGGTGCTGATGACAGCCTGGCCGATCGAGGCCAATGTGATCTGAGCCCGCTCGCGCTCGGCGCTGAGGGCTGTCTGAAATGCCTGGCGCTGTTTCATCAGCTTTCGCGTGCGCCAGACGGCGAGCAGGATAAGCAGCGCGGCTGTCGCGAGATTGGCCGCCGTCAGCGCCGTCTTGATGAAGCGCGATCCCTCGCCGAGACTATCCGAAAAGTCCTTGGCGAGCGGCCCGATCCGGTGGTCGATCTGGTGGATTTGCACTTTCCAGAGAGCGATCTCGGCTGACGATGGCGGCCCTTTTTCGAGCCTGCGATGCATGTCGTCGCCAAGTCTTTGGATGGCGAGGATCATCTCGTCGGCAGCCGTCCAGTGGCGGATCGCCGTGTCGAGATAGCTGACGCCGCGGAAATTCCGGAACAGCCAGATCAGGCCGGCGACATCGTCGGGATGGTTGTTGCCGCCGAGAAAGCCAAGCCTGGCCGCATTCGTGTCGGGCTCAGCCTGTTCGAGCGCAAGCCGCGCGGCGCGATCGGCCAGCGGCACGGCGATGGCCTGACGATATTCGCTGAAATACTCTTCCCGGCCGGTGTCGGCATAAAGGCTGAGGAAATAGATGGCGTGCTTCTGCCCCTTCGACCATTGGCTTTCGCCGCCGACATAGGCGCGGACGGCTGACAACGTGTGGAGGCTGAGGGTCGCAATCAGCGCCTGGATCAGGACGACCGCGACGAAGGGCCAGACCAGCCCGATGAGACGCGGGGCGGCATCGGTCGATGAGAGCTTCATCCCATTCCCATGGCGCGTGCGCAGGCCCCCTCGGTGTCTGTCCGACTGGCTCATCCGCCGGTTGAGACGATGTTCTTCCCCACATGTCGTCCGGTTACTGGCGACATCAATCCAAATAACGTGCCTGGATTAACGGTCGATAAATTTGCCCAGTATTTGTTTCATGAGTTGTTGCTCAGCAACAGAAGGACGCTTACACGCTTGATGCCGATATTTCGTGCCTAATATCGGTTACGGTGCGAGGGCGCGGAAGAAAAGCCGGCAACATCAATCCGATAGCGCCGCGCGACAGTCTCGTCTCAGCGCCTGGTCTTGGATTTGTTGAGCGCAACGGCCTCGCGGACGAGCGCCTTCAGGGCGTCGGCGTCGATCTTGCCGCCTTCCTTGAAATCGATGGCGCGCCGGGTGTTGCCTTCCAGGCTGGAGTTGAAGAGCTTCTTGGGATCGGGCAGCGCCGCGCCTTTGGCGAAGGTCAGCTTGACGACGGCCTTGTAAGTCTCGCCGGTGCAGATCATGCCGGCATCCTCCCAGACAGGGACGCCGCGCCATTTCCATGTCTCGACGGCTTCGGGCGCCGCCTCCCTGATAAGAGCGCGGAGTCGGGCAAGCGTCTCGCCCCGCCAGTCGCCCAGCTCCTTGATCCGTCCGTCGATCAGTTCGGACGCAGACTTGCCGTCCTGTACGTCGCCTTGTTGCATGTCCGGTTCTCCTCGATGCTGAATAAGAGATCGCCACCATGGCCCTTTCGGGGAGATGGCGCTTGATTTTTCGTGCGCTTACATCCGTTCGCCGGGCAGCCGGCTTGCCTGCTTCACCCAGGAGACGAACTGCTCCTCGTCGATCGGCTCGTTCTCGTGGATGTGGAAATAGCGTGTGTCCTTGCTCTTGGATTCGACAGGCGGCACGGGCTTCAGCGACAGGCCGCGGAAGAACGCCACTTTGATGTATCTGGCGAAGCAATGGATGCCGAGGAACCAGCCTTCGCCTTCCATGCCGTAGAAGGGAGAGTTCCATTTGACAGCCTTTTGCACACCAGGGACGGCCTGCATGATGAGCTGGTCGAGCCGGCGCCCGACTTCGCTCTTCCAGCCCGGCATCGCCGCGATATAGGCCTGCACCGGAGCATCGCCATAGCCCTTGGCGATCTGCGGGTTGCCGCCCGAAAGCAGGACAGGTTTGGCGTCCGCGGATCCGGCAGCCTTCGATTTCGTCTTTGCCATCAGGCCGATCCCGTGCGCTCGCCCGCCGGCTCCCCGCGCCATCTGGCGGCATAGGGCAGCACGAACATATAGAGGCCGCTGAACAGCAGCAGGAAAAGCGGAATCAACGGCGAATAGACGATCCAGGCGGGCGGCGGGCCCATGGCCATGGCAGCGAAATTGGCAATGACGGTGACGGTGAAGATGATCGAAAGCCAGCGGTGAAGCTGCCTGATCCACTTGCTCCAGTTCAATATAACCTCCCTTGCGAATGACGATACGGATCGAGCTCTCTACCAGTGCGCCAGTTGCGAAAGCTGAATGAGGTTGCCACAGGTGTCGTTGAGCTGCGCGATGGTCGCGCCGGTCACCGCGGTCGGCGCCATGGCAAAACTGCCGCCATTGGCCTTGATGCGCTCATGGTCGCTCTTGATGTCGTCGGTGAACAGCATCAGCGCCGGCTGGCCTTGCTTGAAGATGGCCTGCTGATAAGTCTTTGCCGCCGGATTGTCGTTGAGGGCCAGCTGCAGTTCGGTGCCGTCCGGATCGTCAGGCGAAACGACAGTCAGCCAGCGAAACGGCCCATTGGTGAAGTCGGCCTTCTTGGTGAAGCCCAGAATTTCGGTATAGAAGCCAAGAGCCTTTTCCTGGTCGTCGACATAAATGCTGGTCAGCTTGATCTTCATTTCGGTGCCTCCATTGCTTACGCTAGCGGTTTGCCGCCCCGCTGGGACCGTGTCTGTCTTTTGAGGCTTCGGCGGACTTCAATCGATCCGCGAAAGCAGCTGCTCCAGGGCCGTGAAGTTGCGCTTCCAGCCGACCGTGGCGCCGCGGTAATACGGCTCCTGGTCGGTGCGGAAGCCGACCTGCTCCATGCGCAAACGCGTGCCCTTGCCCGTCGGGGTGAGCGTCCAGGTGACCACGCTCTCGAGATCCTTGGTGTCCCAGCTGTAGGACAGGGTCCGGTTGGGCTCGACCGTCCGCACCTGGCAGTCGACGCCGCCCCATTCGGCGCTCATGTTGAAGCGATGGTCCACGACCGGCTTGAAGCTGTTCTTCATCAGCCACTCCTCGATGAGATGCGGTTGGGTGAGCGCGCGCCAGATCTTTTCCGGCGGAAAAGGTATCTCGCGCTCGACGATGACGGAGCGCGTTGCGGCCTCATTCATTGATCCATCCTTTTGAGCAGGTCTTCCAGATCGTCGAAGCGGCTTTCCCAAAACCCCGCCATGTGGCGCGTCCAGTCCATCAACGGCGCGAGCGCCTTGAGCTGGGCGCTGTAATGGGTCTGGCGGCCCTCATGGCGGTCGCGCACCAGTCCCGCCTCCTTGAGGACGCCCAGATGCTTCGATACCGCCGGCTGCGACACCCCGGCCTGGGCGGTCAGGGCTCCGACCGTCTGCTCGCCGTGACGGCAGAGGCGTTCGAAGATGGCGCGTCGCGTCGGATCGGCGAGCGTCCTGAACAGCATGTCATGCGCGGTCGTCATTTTTAACCGATAACCCAGTGGCTATTGATTGACGTATAACCATTGGGATATGCATGAGTCAAGCAGCGAATGAGGACGCGCACCTGAAGCCGCGGCCGTGGGCCGGCACGCCGGTACGGCCGGACGGCACTGAAAAGATGGTTGCTTATGCCGCGTTTGCTGACGGAACGGTCAAATCCCTCAGCAGCGTGGAAAGGTCCGGTTCGTCGATGAGCAGGGCGGCGTCGACCGCCGGAAGCCATGCGCGCTGCCGGTTCGCGGCTTCCTGCCAGTCGACAAGCTCCTCGGCGACCTCGAGCAGATAGACCACAACGTCGACCCGAATGAAGCCGTCGGGCATGCGTTTCCAATAGGAATAGGTGCCGGCAGGCTGCTTCAGCGTCCTCCCGAGCACGCCGGCTTCCTCCCGGGCTTCGATCATTGCCGCCTTGCGCCCGCTCTTGCCCTTCATCGGCCAGCCCTTCGGCACGATGAAGCGCCGCGTGCTGCGCGAGGTGACCAGCAGCACTTCCAAGCTGCCGTCCTCTCGCAACCGATACGGAATGGCCGCCACCTGGCGGATGCGTTGGCCCTTCTTGGCTTTGCGAACTGCTTTCTTCTTGGTTGTTGCCATCCCAAATTCCGGTGAGAGCAGCGTTTTGCCGCACGCTATCTGCGCGGCAAAAACCCTAAAAGCGCCGCCCTTGCAATCCGGCATTTTGCCAGCAAGTAAGTCGGCTAATAAATTGAAAAAAACAAAATGTCAGCGGCAAACTCTGGAAATCGTGTTGCCGACCGCTTCCATCCGGCACGTCCTTTCAAATATCGGCACATCGGGCTGGCTCCTGGGCGGGGCCGGCCGGTCGAGTTCGCGATAGATTTGCTGCTGCTGCTGGTATTGCTGCCGCTGCAACCTGTTCTGCAACTGCTGCAGCTCATTCTGCTGCACCAATGCGTTGCGATTCGTCGGGATGACGATCTGCGCATAAGACGGCGCAATCAGACAAACCGAGGCCGCCAGCACTGTGCCTGCAAGAACAGACAGACTGTGACGAAGCATCCGCGCGGCTCCCATACAAAAAACCATGCATTTCATATAATGCGGGCAGCCAATAGCGCCATGGGTAACCGCGAAACGTGATGCGGCTCACCGAAGCCGGGCGATTGGCTATGCCGCGACGCCGGCGCTGGAGATCGGGGCCGACATCCCGGTCAGCGCCATCGCCAGTTCCCGCCTCTGCGGAAAGGCCGGCGTCGAGTTCTCCACCAAGCAGTGGGAGATCGAGGGGCGTTTCGCCGCCGCCGAGAATCTGCCCGGCAATCCGGCATTGCACTTGACGGAAGCCATCGATTCGCCCCTCTATCGGGTCGGCGCCGGGCTGGAGCTCGAGGGCGTCAACGGCGTCGGGTTGGCTGTCAGGTACGACGACGCCTTTGGGCAAACGATCAAGCAGAATGCGGTCAGCGCGTCTCTGAAGGTCAGCTTCCAGCTGACGCGGGCGGCGGCTAAGAAGGGATCTCATGAGGACGAAATACGCGTATCTCGCGGCGATGCTGGCAGCTGCCTGCATTGCCGGTTTGCCGGCAGCGGGAGTTGCCGCGCAAAATAAGGCCGACAAGGTGGCGCCCGCGGCCGCTCAGTCAGGCGACGCAGCGGCCAAGCCGCAGCTGCCGGGCGGCGCCTCGGCGCTGTCGGAGACGCATGGCGACTGGACGGTCAACTGCCAGGTCACCGGCACCAACAAGGTCTGCAGCCTGTCGCATCAGCAGTTCAATAAGCAGAGCGGCCAGCGGCTGCTGGCGATCGAATTGACGACCAAGACCGGTCAGGACGCCGCCGGCACGCTGGCGCTGCCCTTCGGGCTCGCCTTGGCCAACGGGATCTCGTTCGAAATCGACGACAAGAAGCTGGACGGCACGTTGCAGTTCAACACCTGCCAGGCGGTAGGTTGCCTGGTACCGGTGACGTTCGACGCCAATATCACGCCGTTGCTGCAGAACGGCACCACGCTGAAGGTCAACGCCACGGCGGCCGACACTGCGCAGCCGATCTCCTTCACCATCTCGCTCAATGGCTTCGGCAGCGCGCTGGCGCGGACGGCGGACCTGTCGGCGGACTGACCGGCGAACAAGCGTATTCGTCTTAGAGCAGTTTCTACGCAATTCCCGACGGAAAGCCGCTACACACTTTGCCTGGAATTGCTCGGGGCGACCAGCGGATGCCGGTCGCCCTCTTCGTTTCGATCAACCTCGCGCAACCGATAGCCGACGCCCGTCTCGGTGATGATGTAGCGCGGCTGGTCCGGTGTCTTCTCGATCTTCTGCCTCAGCTGGCGCACATAGACCCTGAGATACTGGACGTCGGTCGAGTCGTTCCAGATCTGCTTCATCAGGAACTGATGGGTCAGCACCTTGCCGGCATATTGCACGAGCATGCGCAGGATGTCGTATTCCTTGGGCGAGAGTTTCACTTCCTTGTCCTCGACCTTGACGATACGCTTCACAAGGTCGACCGAAAGGGATAAAGAATTCGAACAAAAAGGGAACGACGAAAAATGCTCGACATCGCCCCATCGCAACAGGCGGCAACCTGGCTCGGCTCATTCGGCCGGGCGCTCGAGGCCGGCGATATCGAGGCGGCGACGAACCTCTTCGCACAGGATTGCTACTGGCGCGATCTCTTGACCTTCACCTGGAACATCAAGACCGTGGAGGGGCAGGCGGCGATCCGCGACATGCTGAAGGCCACGCTCCACTTGGCGCAGCCCTCGCACTGGCGGCTGTCCGGAGAGCCCAGCGTCGACGACGGCACCGTCGAGGCCTGGTTCACATTCGAGACGACGGTGGCGCGCGGCGAGGGAATCCTGCGGCTCAAGGACGGCCGCTGCCGCACGCTGTTCACAGCGATGAGCGAGCTCAAGGGGTTCGAGGAACGGAAGGGGCCGGCGCGGCCACTCGGCATCCGCCACAAGGCCGACCCGAACCGCGAGACCTGGGCGGAAGCACGGGCACGCGAGGCGCGCGATCTCGGCGTGCATGAGCAGCCCTATTGCCTGGTGATCGGCGGCGGGCAGGGCGGCATCATGCTCGGCGCCCGGCTGCGCCAGCTCGGCGTCCCTACGCTGATCATCGAGAAGAACGCGCGCGCCGGCGATTCCTGGCGCAACCGATACCGCTCGCTCGTGCTGCACGATCCCGTCTGGTACGATCATCTGCCCTACATTCCGTTCCCGGAAAACTGGCCGGTCTTCACGCCCAAGGACAAGATGGGCGACTGGCTGGAGATGTATACCCGCGTCATGGAGCTGAACTACTGGGTCGCCACCAAATGCATCAGCGCCGCCTATGACGAGGCCGAAAAAGTCTGGACCGTGGTGGTCGACCGCGTCGGCCAGCGCATCACGCTGAAGCCGAAGCATATCGTCTTCGCTACCGGCGCCTACGGCCCGCCGCGGCAGATCGAGCTGCCGGGCGCCGACAGCTTCAAGGGCGAGCTTCTGCATTCCAGCCAATATTCCACCGGCGAGAAGTTTCGCGGCAAGCGCGTGGCGGTGATAGGTGCTGCAAGCTCAGGCCACGATGTCAGCGTCGATCTGTGGGAAGCGGGCGCCAAGGTCACCATGGTGCAGCGCTCGCCGACGACGGTGGTGAAGTCCGACACGCTGATGGATATCGGCTTCGAGATCTTCTCGGAAAAGGCGCTGGCGCGCGGCATCACCACCGACAAGGCCGACATGATCGTCGCCTCAACGCCCTTCGCGCTGGTGCCGAAGGGCCAGCGGGCGCTTTATGATGTGATCCGGGCGCGCGACGCGGATTTCTACCAGCGCCTCAGCAACAGCGGCTTCGCCATCGACTTCGGCGAGGACGAGACAGGACTGTTGATGAAAGCCTATCGGACAGGCTCGGGCTATTACATCGATGTCGGCGCTTGCGAGTTGATCCTGAACGGCGAGATCCAGGTGAAGAGCGGTGTCAGCATCAAGTCGCTGACGCCGGACGGCATCCTGTTTGAAGACGGCAGCGAGCTCGCCGTCGACGCGATCGTCTGCTGCACCGGCTACCAGTCGATGAACGAGACGGTAGCGGGGATAGTCTCGCGCGAGGTCGCCGACAAGGTAGGTCCGTGCTGGGGCCTCGGCTCCGGCGTGAAGGGCGATCCGGGTCCATGGCAGGGCGAATTGCGCAACATGTGGAAGCCGACGGCGCAGGAAGCGCTATGGTTCCACGGCGGCAATCTGGCGCTGTCGAGATTCTATTCGAAGTTTGTTGCGCTGCAGCTCAAGGCGCGGATGGAGGGGATTGCGACGCTGGTGTATGGGGAGCCGAGTAATTCGCGATCCTAGCTTCGTCATTCTAGGGTCTGCGCTCCGCTTCGCGTCGCTCCGCCCTAGAATGACGACGATGAGGGCCCAAAATGCCTCGCCGCCACATCGACATGCGTGTGATGCGCATGGGCCTCGAAGCGCTCCGTCTCATTGTGGTCGGGCGCTTCGTTCGGCCACCATTTGCCGCCGATGACGATGCCTTTGGAGACTAGTCGCTGATCCGCGACCAGTGACGTCCCGACCGCGTCAACGAAAGTGAAGCGGCCGGGCTGCAGCTTCAACACGGCGACGTCGCCGGTGCCGCCGACCTTCAGCGTGCCGAGTTCCGGCCTTGCGATCGCCTCCGCCGGCCGCTGCGTCGCCGCGCGCAGCACCTCGACCAACGGCATGCCGAGCGCCATGAGCTTCGACATGCACACCAATATGTCGAAGGCCGGACCGTCGACGCAGTAGAGATGCACGTCGCTGGAGATGACGTCGGGCGCGAGGCCCTCGGCAAGCATCGTCTTCGCCACCTCGAAGTCGAAGGAACCCATGCCGTGGCCGATGTCGAAGATGACGCCGCGCTCGCGCGCCAGCCGCATGTCCGGCCGCACCGCTCCGGAGGCAAAGACCGGCGCGTTGGGGAAAGGCCGGAAGCAATGGGTGAGAATGTGGCCGCGGCGCAGCCTGGGCAGCACTTCCGAGCGGCCGGGCGGCGGCTCGTCGATATGCGCCATCAGCGGCAGGCCGGCCTTGTCGGCGGCTTCGAGCGCGAGGTCGACAGGCGCGATGCCGCTCGAGCCGCCGGCATGCTTGCCGGAACGGACCTTGACGCCGACGACGACATCGGCGTGCTCGCGCACCGCAGCCACCGTCTCGCGCGGCTCGCAAAGCCTGAGATCGCCGCATTCGCCGACGGATACGGTCTTGGCGAAGCCAAATATGCCGGCAAAGGAGATGTTGACGTAAGCGAGGATGCGGACCTTCGAGCGCTCGATGACATGGCGGCGGAAGCCCAGGAAATTGCCGGCGCCGGCGCTGCCGGCATCGATGAAAGTGGTGGTGCCGCTCTTGGCGGCGAGCCGGTCGGCGTCGACGCCGAGCGAGGTGCCGCCCCAATAGACGTGGCTGTGCAGGTCGATCAGGCCGGGCGTGACGATGCAATCCCTGGCATCGACGACTTCACCCGCCGCCTCGGCATTGATGGCGCCGTCGATCGCGGTGATGCGGCCATCGGCAATGGCAACATCGCGTGGCGCGTCCAGGCCCGATGCGGGATCGATGAGGCGCCCGCCCTTGATCAGGAGATCGAACTGCATCGGTGCCCTCGCTTTGTTTGTTCGTTTCACGCAATTCCGGACGGAAGGCTACGGCGAAGTCGCCGAACTAACCGCTAAGCACTTTTCCTGGAATTGCTTCAAGCGATCCGAACGGGCGATCAGACCGGCCGATAGGCGACGGCTTCGACCTCGATCTTGATGTCGATCATCAGGCGCGATTCGACCGTGGTCCGCGCCGGCGGATCCTTCGGGAAATGTTTTGCATACACGGTGTTGAATGTGCCGAAATCGCGCGCGTCCTCCAGCCAGACGGTGGTCTTCACCACATCGTCCATGGTGCAGCCGGCGAGCGCCAGGGCTGCCTTGACGTTCTGCAGCACCTGCTCGGCCTGCTCGGCGATGCCGCCCTTGACCACGAGCCCGTCGCTGCCCACCGGCACTTGACCGGAAATATAGACGAAATCGCCGGCGCGGACGGCGGGCGAGAGCGGAACGTGGGATTTCCCAAAGCACTGCTTGGACAAGGGGAGCCTCCTTCAATCGACGACGGGAACCGGGGTTGCATAGCCGTCTACGCCTGTCGGCACGATCCTCCTAGAGCCAATGTCGGAAAGCAACATTCTTTCGAAATCCATGTTGCTTTATTACAGAAGCCTGAGCATCTTGCGCTCGACGCGGCTTGAAATCGGCCGCGCATATGAGGGAGATCGGCATGACCTTCGACAAGAATCCGTTTCCGGAAGGCGATGCCGACCGCCACGCGCTGTGGGAAATGCTGGTGCGGCGCGATATCGACGCCTTCCTCGGTCAGGACTGGTCGATGGTCGAGGACGATTTCATCGCGGAAAGCTTCTTCGGCATGCATGCGCATTTCCTTGCCAATGCAGATGCTTGGCGGCTGCAGTTCCCCCGGCTGGAGGTCTATCGCGACGAATGGCTGCGGCAGGCCAAGGAAACCGCGGCGACGAAATTCGCCGAGCCGCTGCGCGAAGCGCTGTTTCGCGTCACCAACATGCGCGACATCGATGTCGACGGCGATCGCGCGGTGCTGCACAAGAAATTCGACGGCTCGGTCGCCAAGGCCGACGGCGGCGTCGACCGGCTCAAATGGCAGACGCTCTACTTCTGCCGCAAGGTCGGCGGACGCTGGAAGATTGCCGGCTTTGTCGGCTACATGCCGCATCCGCTGGGCAGCTAGGAAGGAGCTATCGGACGCCGCCTGAGCTTAGCCGAAGCGTCTGTCAGTTCGTCATTGACGACGTTAGCGAAGGCTTCAGCCGACGGGCTCGCTAGGACAGAAGCGGCAACCGCTCATCGGGCGAGCGGTGGTCGAACACGACGCCCATGGTCTTACCAACGGCGGCCATGACGATCAGTTCGATGAGATGGTCGTCACTGTCCTGGCAAGCCGGGTCGGATCGGCGTATGGCGTCGAGCATCGCCCGGGTCGAGATGGTATCGCCGGCGCGAAATTTCGAAAGAGCAGATGAAACAAGGTCTTGCACCGTCGGATCTATGACGGGCACTTCCGCAGCGACGTTCATCGGCCTCCTCCTGCCATGAACCCTCCCGCAAAAGATGATACGCCAACGGTTGGAATGTGCCAGCAAAATGGTGGTCCGACCAGTGTGGCTGGCGACAGCCTGCCGTGAGATGTGGACACCTGCTGGCTAACGGCAGCGTAAGCTCGACGCACCGCGCTCGGGTTGATAAGCCCGTCGCGCGCAGGGAGACGATCCGAGTCGAAATATGACCGTTGCAATCGAGATGGGGCAGACGAGCGCAGGCGCGTCGGCGGCCCTCGACCTTGAGGAGTTGCTGGCGACCCGCCTGCTGGTGCAGGGCAATTCGGGCTCGGGAAAGTCGCATCTGCTGCGCCGTCTTCTGGAGCAGAGCGCGCCCTGGGTGCAGCAGACCATCATCGACCCAGAAGGCGACTTCGTGTCCCTGGGTGAACGTTATGGCCATCTGGTGATCGACGCGGAGGAACATACCGAGCGCGGCCTGCAGGCGGCTGGCGAGCGGGCGCGCATACACCGCGTCTCGACGGTGCTCAACCTCGAAGGGCTCGATGCCGAGAACCAGATGCGGCGGGCCGCGGCCTTCCTCGGCGGGCTGTTCGAGGTCGCGCGCGACCATTGGTACCCAATGCTCGTGGTCGTCGACGAGGCGCAGCTCTTCGCGCCCGCCGCCGCCGGCGAGGTTTCGGACGAGGCACGCAAGCTCTCGCTGGGCGCCATGACCAATCTGATGTGTCGCGGCCGCAAGCGCGGGCTTGCCGGCATCATCGCCACGCAGCGGCTGGCGAAGCTCGCCAAGAACGTCGCGGCGGAAGCCTCCAACTTCCTGATGGGCCGGACCTTCCTCGACATCGACATGGCGCGCGCCGCCGACCTGCTCGGCATGGAACGGCGCCAGGCCGAAGCTTTTCGCGACCTGGAGCGCGGGCATTTCATGGCGCTCGGTCCTGCCTTGTCGCGCCGTCCGCTCGGCCTGCGCATCGGCCAGACCGAAACCAGCCCGCGCAACGGCACGCCGCGGCTGATGCCGATGCCGGGAACCGCGCTCCAAGATGCGCGCTCGATCATTCTTGCCGCGCCGCCGCCGGAGACGGTCAGGCCGCAACGCCGGCCTTCGCCCGACCTGCTCGACCAATTAATGGCGGCCAAGGCCGCGCCGCTGGACATCCGCCCCGAGCCGATGGAGCCGCAGCCAAGCGCCGAGGATCTGGCAGAGCGGCGCGAGCGGATGGACCGCATTCTGCGCGCCATCCTGGCCGAGCCCGATGCGGGGTTCCGCGTCATCGGCGTGCTCTACCAGGAGTTCGTGGTCCGCTGCCGCATCGAAGGGCTCGCCTCCGTGGTGCCCGACCTGTCGGAGTTCCGCCGCATGCTGACGCGCGCCCGCGCCGGCGTCGGCTCCGACATGGCCGAGGACGACGCCTGGCGCGACGTTTCCGTGCGCGCCTCGCTGCTGCCCGAAGACATGCAGGGCGTGTTCATGATGATCGCGCGCGCCGCCAAGGAAGGCTGGCCCTGCCCGAGCGACGCGGCGATCGCGCGGGCTTACGGTTCGCATTCGCTGCGCCGCGCGCGCCGGCTGCTCGACTATATCGAGGAGCAGGGCCTCATCGTCTGCCAGGTCGACGGCGCCGGCCGGCGCACGGTGACGCTGGTCGAACTCGCCTGGGCGACGGCGCCGGGCGACCCGAACGCCGTGGAGCAGGACAGCCTGGCTGGCTGACATCGGAAGACGCTGGCGACCGCGCTCTGGCGGCCTTTGCGCCATTGGTTGACGGCGAGCCTGCTTTGTCGGTTGCACGCAGCACTACATGTTCCGATAAAATTTCCAACAGAAATGCCAGCGACCGAGCGATGGCGAAGTCAACGCTGCGCCATCAAATGACGCTGCGCCGAGACGGACTCGGGCCGTGCACTTTAAGTCTTTGTTTTGTGCATATCATTCCCTCCAAATCGCAGCCCACTTTGGGAGACACAGGCATCAATCGATGGGGTGGCAGATTTGTTAAATGTTTAATGAATCGTTAACATTACGCGGGGATATATATCCCGTTATGGTTTCCAAATCGTAAAAAGCTAATATACCTGAATATAGGTTTGCTTGTCCCGCGATTGCGGCGACCGAAGGGGGGCACGCCAGCTAGGAACGTTGGGTGCGAGCGTGCAAGCGCTCTGGGGTGGGGTTTTGTCTCTCGGCGAGAGAAGTCTTTACGTTCAATCAGAGTGGCTTGGTCCTGACCAACCGCCGCGGGCGGAAGCATTCGCTTGCGTCGTCCGCACCAGGATCAGCAGTAACCGTCGGGGCGAACGCTTTGGTCGTTCGCAAAGGGATCACAGGGGGTAATTGGCAATGGCGACCACAACAGTTTCAGGCTCGACCGTCACGTTTTCGAATTCGGGCGCGGCAGCCAATTTGACGCAATCCGGCAGCGAGGATGGCAGCCTCCTGTTCACATTCGACGTTCTCGCGGCGAGCGGCGGCGGAACCAAGACGACGATCTATTCGGTGGACGACGGCATCAAGAATGATGACGGAGGGGCCGGGATTGTCGTCACCAACAAAGCGTTCGCTGACTACAACAAGGACCTGCTGATCCAGGACGGTGCGAACGTCATCGAAACCAGCAGCACGAGCGGGGCGAAATTCTGGATCGGCACCGACAACAAGATTCATTATGACGCAACCACTCTAGCCCCCCTGATCAACGCGCTCGGCGCTGGCGAGCAGTTCACGGACACGATCCAATATACGATCAAGATGTCGAACGGCACGCTCAGCGTGGGTACGCTGTCGGTGGTGATCAATGGTGTGAACGACGCGGCGGTGATCACCGGCACCAGCACGGCGGAGCTGACCGAGACCAACGCGGCGCAGAACACCGGCGGCAA
>NZ_JAIUHI010000024.1:0-70814 GCF_020165035.1 Mesorhizobium sp. CA6
GGGGAGAGGTGGCTCGGCGAAGCCGAGACGGAGTGGGGGTCGACCAGCGCTGCATAAGATAATGCATGCGCCAAGCTTCCATGCACGCTATCGCCAAAGGCCAGCCGCCTGGAAATGTGCATGCCGTAGACGAAGTGGGAAGAGGTGGCTCGGCGCGCAGCGCCGAGATGGGGCGGGGCTGGCGTCTGCGATCACGGCCAAACGCGCCCACACTGAACAGTCTGTAGAGCGGCTCGCCGTTTCCATGAACCGAAGAACCGCCTAGAGTTCCGCACGACAGACTGGAACCATCGGGGAGGGGAGCATCGCGATGAACCAAGCCAAGCCGCACGATCCGAGACCGCTTTCGGAAATCGCCAGCTATCACGCCCATATTTATTACGGCGATGAAGCGCAGCGCCGGCAGGCCGAATGGCTGCGCCAGCGCATCGGCGAGCGTTTTCGCGTGCGGCTCGGCAACTGGCGCGACGAGCCGGTCGGCCCGCACGAGCAGTCCATGTACCAGGTCTCCTTCGCCACCGAGATCTTCGCCACGCTGGTCCCCTGGCTGATGCTGAACCACGGCGGCCTGAGCATCCTCATCCACCCCAACACCACCAACCCCAAGCGCGACCACCTGATCGACCCTATCTGGATAGGGCAGGCGTTGCCGGTGAAGGGGGAGGTGCTCGGCGAGGAGGACGAGGCGGAAGAGGCGCTGGAGGTGAATACTGAGCCGACGCTGGAAGTGTGAGGGGAGGCGGGACTCGCTTACCGGTGGAAGCGTAGCGACGCGCTCAGACAGGCTCGAAAACACCGAATGTCGGCAGAAACCTATAGATCGACGCAAACGCTGTCCGCTCGCCCGAAGGAATCCAAGTAAGTTCCGGATGCTGAATATCAGGCAGCCGCCGTTCCATTTCTCGCACCTCATAAGGTGTGATTTTAGGTATGCGAATGTTAAACGGTTCGCTCCCAGACTTATAGAAGGGGAGTGCAGCAAGATTGCTTTGCTGGAACGCAGCTGCAGTTCGATTCGAGGTTATCACCCACCCCAACGTGCACATCGGAGCACCATCGCGATATCGGAAATAGCAGACTTGTTCGGCGCGTCGCTTCATATCTTGTTCGATGCCGGCATCTGCGTCGGATATGGCTTTGGCTAAAAGATCGCTAAACGCTTGTCTGCCCAAGCGCGCGAGGCCGCCGCTTTCCATCTCTCCAGGCTTAGTATCCTCAGTCACATACTCAGGAAATTCGCCTAGAAGACGGCTCATTTCGATTGGTCTCTTGTCGGCTTCAGTGGGGAAGCTGATTGCGAACGTTACCGCGACAAAGGACCCATCGGCGACTGTCCTTCCCACAGTCTCAATGTCGCTAACCATAGTTCGTTGAAGTGTATCGTCATAATCCAACCAGACTACGGAGCGCTTCGTGAAATCTAACTTCGGCAAGACAGTTGTGGACATGCCGAATTCCATCTTCACACAAGAAAGCGGGACGTTTCTGCGAAACCGCTCTTGGATCGTTTCGTCGTCGGTACCTTCGAAACTTATCATATCTGCGATACCGGCATGACGATGCATCATGCGATGATCGATAAAGGCAACCGATCCCATTCCAATATATTGGTAGGTCTCAGTCGGGCAGAATCTCAGGCGTTTCACCAGCTCTACCAACATAGCCCGTTCGGCATGCTTGGCGGGTCGAAGGCGATAGTCGATCTTGCGGAAGCTGTCGGTCAAAGGTCGTCCTCGACGACCAAGCGCTGATAAGCATACTCGAAACTGCGGACACCAACGTCCTTTGCGGCACGTACCTCAAGTTTTGCCGCAAGTTGCCCGACCTCAGATTCAGGTTTCTTGTAAGATATCGACTTCAGAGCAGGCCCGCGCCTAATCGGAGCGCTATACGAAAACGCCGGACGCTCTGGCAGATCAGCGATGGGCGTCGACGTTGAACCTCTAAGTGAAGTTGACAGTTCTCTGTCACCCTCTTCGAGATCGGTCTCACGATCAAGCTCGTTCAAGAAATCAATAACTGGTCGAGTAGCTGTCACAAGGCGACCGATCAACATCCTGTATGCCGGGTCCTCGTAGTCTAGACCAGTCTTTGTGGTGTTCCACGGAAGTTTTTCCGACTTAGAACAATCTAGGAATGCATAACCGCGAAAGCGTGAGAACTGATTGTGATATCGAGGAATGCCAATTCCACCGCCGCCAGCGATGTCGCCCCATCCCGTTGCTGATGATTGGTCGGCTTCGACGATACAGCGACCGTTGCAGAAAACATACCATCCGGCTTGCGCTTGGTTGGACGATCCGACACCTGCGAAAATACGTGTGCGCAAGGGCGGACCGTCCCCAAGTTTATCTTCAAAGCGCTGATGCAATGGATCAATACCCGATCCGGTCTGAAGCTGCCATTCGTTCGGAATAATAGCCTCGTCGTTGATATAGATCGCAAACCCGTTTCTCATGAAATGCTGTTGAGCAGTTCGGATCCTGGTTACGAGATTACGACGGAAATAATCTTGCTTGAAGAGTTCCGAAACTCCAGGATACAGGTCCCAGCACCGAATGGTTGTTCCAACTCCTATCTTCCCGGCGGTATTATCCTCCAGGTCTTCAATTCGGAAGTCCCATGAGCGCTCAGTGAGCCATTTCTGTACGTCAACATCGATCCTGTAGGAATGCTGAGTATCAGCAGTCTTAACTTCAAATCGCCTGCCCATCTTGAACAAGGCGCGCTTCATCCCGACCCCGAACTGTCCGACTGAATTGGGTGTCTCAGTAAAGCCGGCGGCGCGCCCGAATTTGAAAGCATACTTTCGGGCGACATCGAGCGCGATTCCGCCGCAGTTGTCGGCGACTATGAACTCTTCCGGGGTAACTGTCAGGCGGGCATGAAGGTCATTGTACCTTTGACCACCGGCCATATCTTCGCCGATCGCTTCCGTGGCGTCCCGGAGGCGCTTTGCACCATCGATACAATTGTCTACTAGATCAGCCAACGCGCGATCCAGCGCGATGTCGCGAGTAATCGTATCTACAAAGAATTCTTTTGTAGGGGATGCATCAACAGCTAGCGGGTCGTCTTTGGCAGATTCTTGGCCGTTCTGCTGTGTTGGTTCAGTCACTTCCGGTCCCCCAATTTTTTGATGATAGCGGCGAACAACCGTCGCCAGCAAGAGGGTAATAGGGTATGTCGACTAGGATGCCTTCGAATGATATCATCCTAGCGGATTTGTTTTGTGGCTGCTCCGGCCTCGGCCTCGGCGCGCGGCAGGCTGGCTTTGCCGTCGGCGCATCGGTGGATACCGATCCGATTTTGACCAGTTCTCATGCCACGAATTTCCCTAACGGCAAACTTCGTCTTGGCGACATTGCGGATCTTACGGGCAATGATCTTAAGTCGATGATTGGAAAAAGCATCGACGGCATCGTGGGGGGGCCGCCATGCCAGGGCTTTAGCGAGATTGGGCGCTCTAATCCCGATGACCCCCGCCGCCTCCTTTTGTATCACTTTTTTCGAGTAGTCGCGGAGGCGCGCCCCCGATTTTTTTTGATGGAAAATGTACGTGGGTTGGCGAACCGCAAAAACCGCCCGTTTCTGGAATCCGCGTTGCAGCAAGTCGCCGATCAATACGAGATTGTTGGACCTATAATGGTCGATGGCTCTGAATTTGGCGCAGCGACAAGGCGGCCGCGCATTTTCGTAGTCGGATATGATAAGCGGTATGTTGATAATTTTAACGAAACCGATCTCCTTGCTGAACGCTGTCTCCCAGCTACAGTGGCGGATGCGATCGGCGATCTTCACCACGCCATCGCCATCAGCGGAGCCGATGGATTTGATGTTTGGGAACTCCCCGAAACCACGGATCGTTCCGCATATGCAAGGGCGCTAGCCTCGAATGACGGAAAGACAACCGGTCACCGTCGCACCATTCATAGGGTCGAAATTGCAGAAAGATTTGCCTCTGTTCTACAAGGGGAGATGGACGAAATCGGTCGACACCCGAGGCTCGCGTGGGGCGGACAATGTCCAACAATCCGCGCCGGAACGGGACCTGATAAGGGGTCCCGTCAAGCAGTGCGTCCCTTGCACCCTGACGAGCCCCGCGTGATCACGGTACGCGAGGCTGCGCGACTTCAGGGCTTTCCAGACTGGTTCAAATTCCATCCGACCGTTTGGCATAGTTTCCGAATGATTGGGAATAGCGTCTCGCCGATTGTCGCACAAAGACTATTTTCGGCCGTACGGAAGAAGCTGTCAGTAGGCGCTTCGCTGCAAGCTGCCGAGTGAATTGTGCCGTGGATCGACTTAGTCCTGAGCGACGCTCCTACCTCATGTCCCGTGTGCGGAGCAAAGATACCACTCCAGAGATGGTGGTGAGGAAGCTTGTTCACCGACTTGGGTACCGATTTCGCCTCCATAGTTGCTCGCTTCCTGGAAAGCCGGATCTTGTTTTTCCGAGTAGGAAGAAAATTATATTTGTGCACGGGTGCTTTTGGCACCGTCACCTCGGATGTGCGAAGGCAACCGTTCCGAAGTCGCATACCGATTTCTGGCAGGAAAAATTCGACAAGAATGTTCGGCGGGATCAGCATCTGGTGACCGAGCTTTCTGCCCAAGGGTGGGAGATTATGGTGGTTTGGCAGTGCGAGACGAACGATGGTGACAGCCTGCGAGCGAAACTAGTTCGTTTTTTAGAAGGTCGAGTACCTACGAGCGGCCTCTTTGCTTGCCTCCATGAGGAGCGACCTTGATCCTCGAATCGGTCAAAATCTTTAGGCTGCGCTCGCCGCGGAGTTGCCGGCTGAAGTTTCATAGTGAGTGAGAGCGTGTATGAAAGGTCGCCTGAATTGGGGAGGGACAACTCCCTCACCGAACAACTTGGTCGCCGGCAAGACGCCCTATGGTCGTTTATTGTTCCGGTGCTGACGTCGGATTGAAAATGTCCTTGGCCTCGATCTCGTGCCGGCCTTGCCGCCGGCGACGGCGCTGAACCAGCCCCAGAGGGTGACTTCGACCAGATTAGACCGGCCCCGCCTAACCCCTCAACCTTCCTCCGGCACCACAAACGAAAGCGCGATCAGGTCGTCGACGTCGATGCCGCCGTAGCCATTGTCCAGCACGTCCGCGACCTTTTGAAAGGCCAGCATGTCATCCATGCTGAGCTTGGCTTCCCTCAGCCTGTCTTGCAAGCCCGCCACCTTGGTTTCCAGGATCCTGGACGTCTCGATCATGCTTGCCTCCGTTGCTGTCCAACGCCGCGTTCCACACGCTCAGCATCAGGCACGTGAACACGACCGGCCCGATGAAAAGGCCGATCGCCACGGCCGCCGCAATGCCCATCCGCTCCGCTTTCGTGGCGATCCTTGCAAGGCCGTCATCGGCCGGGACGAGATTGGAAAGATCGCCGTGTTGGAGCGCGCTGTTGTCGTTTACGGCCGTCGGGGGCATCTCCCACCGCTCTCGGAAAGCAAGCTGCTGCTCGCCAAAGGGTTCGCGGGCACTCATCCGCATAGGTTACACCCCCGAAAACGCCGCCTTGCCGTGGCGTTCGAAAAGCGCCAGCTTGGCCGAATAGCCAAGCCTGAGCTTGGTCTTGCAGGCATCGCACCGGAAGGTGCTCACCGACTTGAACCATGAACCGTTCCTGATGATCGGCCGGCGGCAATTCGGGCATTCATAGCGGAGACTCACGTCCCGCAACTCCTCGGAAATCGACATTGTCCACCTCTGTCCCCAGCCCCTGTTCTTTCTTCGGATGCCCACCACCTGGGAGCAGGTGGCGGGCGATCCAGCCAACTGACGATGAAGGGACTGATTGCTCGTCAGCGCAGCCCTAATGAGATCGCAGGGATTATGTTTCGCGCGATGGACCAATGCGCTGGCGAATGGGACCTCAGTCGGAGAGAGGGCCCATCTGTGGAACCCAATGTTCTTCGGCGCCTATCATGGGCAGGCGGGGTCTGGACTTCTCAGATCCATTCCGAACCATAGGAACATTAGCGCGCCCTAAGGGTTCTCTCAGCAAGGATCGCATACCCAGGTGGAACCATGGCCGAGTTGGCATTCGCTTTTGTGTACTATTCGGGGCTGACCGGACCCGACATGCTGGGTGCGGTCGTGTCTTTGACCGCGGGGCTTCTTCTCTACAACGTTGTGCGGGAAGACCGGCCAAACCGATAACCAGCCCGATAATCATGAGCGGCCCGGCTCGAAAGCAGGTGGTGTCCGCGAGCCTGACCGGCGGGGGGAATGGACTGGAGACAGGGCGCCTGCCGAACGAAGGACGCTTGGAGCAGCCGCTCTAAGGAACATTAGCGAACGCTAATTATTAATCCTCCATAGGAGGACCTGCCATGCACAGCATTATCTATCTCATCGGCCTCGTCGTCGTCATTCTCGCCATCTTGAGCTTTTTCGGGCTTAGACGGTAAGGGCAACCAAAGCGGCCGGCACGGTCGCCAGACATCCCGGTTTCAAATTCGACAGCGCCAATATCATGGCGCCAGACAAGGAAACCCGCGGCTGGAGGTGGCTGCGGATATCTTCGCCGGTGTCTTGGAACGCCTGCGTGCTGCAGCAGTTCTGTCGATGCATTCGTCGCCGCCCGTTGCCGAAATCAAACGGCAGCGGGAACTGCGTCAGCGGCTCGACAGCCAATGGCAGGCGTTATGACGGCCAGCCGCCGGGTCATTCACCCCCCGGCCAACCGTGGCAGCAGGAAAATCTCCGCCCCCTCGGGCAACTCCTTGCTCCACGTATCCCGATAGATCGTCCCGTCGATCGCCACGGCAATTCCCCGATCGATCCAGGGCTCGATCCCGGGATACTGTTCCGCCAGCTTGCGGAACAGCTCCCTGATGTCCTTGGCCTCGATCTCGTGCTTGGCCTTGCCGCCGGCGACGGCGCTGAGCGAGCCCCAGAGGGTGACGGCGACCATTAGCGCCTCAAGGTGTGTCGATATTTCAGGTGAGGCCGGCCTGCGAATGAAGGCTTCCTGCGCTTCCGGTGCTCACGTACGTCAAGTACGCTCCGCTCCGGTTCTCGGAAGCCATCATTCTCGGCTCGGCCTGACCTGAATCTCACCACACCTTGCCCTAGCTTGGATACCTCTCAGCCTTCCCGCTCCGCCTCCAGCGCCGCCAGGATGCGCGGCGGCGACATCGGGATGTGGGTCATGCGCACGCCCACCGCGTTCGACACCGCGTTGGCGATCGCCGCCAGCGGCGGCACGATCGAGGTTTCGCCCACGCCGCGCACGCCATAGGGGTGGTTGGGGTTGGGGATTTCCAGGATCTGCGTGTCGATCATCGGCAGGTCGGAGCAGACCGGGATGCGGTAGTCGAGGAAGCCGGCGTTCTGCAGCCGCCCGTCCTTGCCGTAGATATACTCCTCGTTGAGCGCCCAGCCGATGCCTTGCGCGGCACCGCCCTGGTACTGGCCCTCGACATAGGTCGGGTGCACCGCCTTGCCGGCGTCCTGCACCACCGTGTAGCGGATCACCCTGGTCGCGCCGGTCTCGGGGTCGACCTCGATGTCGCAGATATGGGTGGCGAAGGAGACGCCGGCGCCGTCGGCGACGAGCTCGCTATGGCCGGCGATCGGACCGCCGGTCGTGCCCGACTTGGCGGCGATGTCCTTCAGCGACAGCGGCGAGAGGTTGCCGTATTTCTCGCCCTTGGCGATGGCGTGGCCCTTTTCCCAGGTCACGTCCTCCACCGGGATGTCCCACATCTGCGCGGCTCGATCCTTGAGAATCTTGATCGCGTTGCGCGCGGCCGAGATCGTCGCCATCGAAGAGGAGAAGGTGCCGCGGCTGCCGTCGGTCATGTCGTTGTAGCCCAGCGAGGACGTGTCGGCGACGATCGCCTTGACGTTGGAGTAGTCGATGCCGAGCTCCTCCGCCGCCACCAGCGACAGCGAGGCGCGGGACCCGCCGACATCGACCGTGCCGACGGCCAGCGACACCGTGCCGTCCATGCCGATGTTCAGATCCGTGCAGGTCTGGCCGCCGAAGTTGAACCAGAAGCCGCAAGCCATGCCGCGCCCCTGGTTGGCTTTCAGCGGCGCCTTCATATGCGGATGGCTCTTCACCGCTTCCAGCGTCGGCCCGATGCCGATCGGTCCGTAGACCGGGCCGTAGGACGAGCGCGTGCCTTCCTGCGCGGCGTTCTTGATGCGGAAGTCCACCGCATCCATGCCGAGCTCCTTGGCGAGCTCGTCCACCGCGCTTTCCACGGCAAAGGCGGCCATCGGCGCGGAGGGCGCGCGATAGGCCGCGGTCTTCGGCCGGTTGACCAGCACTTCGTAGCCGACCGTCTTGACGTTCTCGAGCTTGTAGCAGGCGAAGGCCGTCATGGCGCCGATCTCGGCCCAGGAGCCGGCGTAGGGGCCGCAGCTATAGCGCAGCGTCGCTTCCGCCGCGGTGATCGTGCCGTCCTTCCTGGCGCCGATCTTGACGTCGATCGAGGTGGCGCTGGTCGGGCCCGAGGCGCGAAAAACCTCGTCGCGGGTCATCACCAGTTTTACGGGGCGGCCGGCCTTTCTGGACAAGGCAAGCGCCACCGGTTCGGCCCAGACATGGGTCTTGCCGCCGAAGCCGCCGCCGATCTCCGACGAGGTGACGCGCAGCTTCGAGGCTTCGAGCCCAAGCAACTGGGCGCAATGCTGGCGATAGACGAAATGGCCCTGCGTGCACACCCAAAGCTCCGCCGTGCCGTCCGGGTTGACGCTCGCCACGCAGGCATGCGGCTCGATATAGCCCTGATGCGTCTGCTCGGTCTTGAACGAGCGCTCGACGATGAAATCGGCCTCGGCGAAACCCTTGTGGACATCGCCATGGCCGAACTGGGTCCGCTTGGTGACGTTGGAGGGCTTGGCCGGCTTTTCCTCCAGGCCCTCGGTATAGACCTGATCGTTGATCAGCGGCGCATGGTGCTGCGCCGCCTCGTCGACATCGGTGACATGCGGCAGCACTTCATAGTCGACCTCGATCAGCTTCAGCGCCTGGCGGGCGGTGCGGGCGTCGATCGCCGCTACCGCGGCCACCGCATGGCCGTCATAGAGGGCCTTCTTGCGCGCCATGCAGTTGTCGAGGATGTCGTACATGGCGGCATCGCCGTCGGTGAGGTCGGGCAGGTCCTTCGCCGTGATCACCGCCTTCACGCCGGCGAGCTTTTCCGCCTTCGACGTGTTGATGCTTTTGATCACCGCATGCGCGTGCGGGCTGCGCAGCACGCGGCCAACCAGCTGGCCGGCCATGTTGAAGTCGGCGCCGTAGCGAGCGCGTCCCGTCACCTTGTCGACGCCGTCGGGGCGGACCGGCCGGGTGCCGACCGAGGAGAAATTGCGTCCGGAGTAGCGCGGATCGAAGTTCATGATCAGGCTCCCTTCATCACGTTTGCCGCATCCTGGACGGCGCGCACGATCTTGTCATAGCCGGTGCAGCGGCAGAGATTGCCGGCCAGCCCAAAGCGGATTTCCTCCTCGGTGGGCGAGGGGTTCTTCTCCAGCAGGTCCTTGGCCGCGATCAGGAAGCCCGGGGTGCAGATGCCGCATTGCAAGGCCGCATGCTCCAGAAATTTCTGCTGCAGCGGATGCAGCTGGTCGCCATGCGCCATGCCTTCGATGGTCTCGACCTTGCGGCCCTCGGCTTCTGCGCCCAGCACCAGGCAGGAGCAGACCAGCCTGCCGTCGACGATGACGCTGCAGGCGCCGCAGTCGCCGGTGCCGCAGCCTTCCTTGGCGCCGGTGAGCCCCAGCCGGTCGCGCAGCACGTCCAGCAGCGTCTCATCGGGCTGGCACAGATATTCGACGGCGTCGCCGTTGATCGTGGTTGATACAGCTATACCGGCCATTATTTGCCTCCCGCACGCGTGTAGGCGGTCGTTGCGGCTCTCTGCGCCAGCACGCCCGCGACTTTCCGTCTGAATTCGATGGTGCCGCGCTTGTCGTCGATCGGGCGGCAAGCGCCGGAGCAGATCTTCGCCAGCCGCTCCAGCGTTTCTTCGTCGAGCTTCGAGCCGACCAGCACTTGCCCGGCTTCCTCGACCAGAAGCACCGTGGGTGCGGCGGCGCCGAGCGCCACGCGGGCGGTCTTGATCGCGCCCTTCTCGTCCAGCGTCAGGTTGACGCCGGCGCTCACCACCGCGATGTCCATCTCGGTGCGCGGAATGAAACGCAGATAGGCGTCGCCCGCATGCTCAGGCCGCTTGTCGAGCAGAATCGCCTCGATCATCTCGCCCTTGGCCAGAGACGTGCGGCCGGGTCCGGTCGGCACGGCTTCCACGGCAATCGTGCGCTTGCCCGAAGGCCCGGCGACGACTGCTTGTGCCGCGGCCGCGACCAGCGCCGGCACGCTGTCGGCGGCGGGCGAGGCATTGCAAAGATTGCCGGTGATGGTGCAGCGGCCCTGCACCTGCTTGGAGCCGATCAGGTTGGCCGCCTCGACGACGCCGGGCCATGCCTGCTTGAGCGCCTTGTTCTCGCCCAGCACCGCGCAGGGCACCGCGGCGCCGATCCGAAAACCGTCGGCCGTTTCGGCAATGTCGGCCAGGCCGCCGATCGCCTTGATGTCGACGATCAGCTCGGGCTCGATGAAGCCGCCCTTCATCCTCACCAAAAGGTCGCTGCCCCCGGCCAGGATCGCGGCCGGGCCTACTGCCTTGGCGAGCTCGCCAACGGCATCTTCGATTGAAAGCGGACGTATGTAACGCATCGTCTCCCCTTGGTGGTCATAATCGGATCGCCCGTTATAAAGCGTCTGGTTATAATGGCCATCCCGTTCGTGCATGTCCGGGTTGGGCCAGAGCCCTATTCCAGATGCGCCCAGAGGGCGGGCCAGGGCCAGGCCGCGCGACAGAGCCGGATGCGGCAATCGCCCAGGCGGAGCCATTCATGCGATTAACGCCACGCGCGTCGCCTATTGCCCGCGTGGCGGCGTTGGCGAAGCAGCGCCGACCGTGCGGAATGGTCGAAAATGGCTTTGAGACAAGGCAGGGGGCGTCGGCTCGCAAAAAAATGGCCAAGAAGTTCGCATTTCTTTTGGTGCGCGATTTCACCTTGTCGCCGCTGTCGCTGTTCATCGACACGCTGAGGCTCGCCGGCGACGAGGGCGACCGCAGCCGCAGGATCGAGTTCGACTGGGAGATCGTCGGCGAGCGCGGCCTGCCGATCCGCGCCAGCTGCGGCGTCGAATTGCTGCCAACGAGAGCGATGGGCAATCCGGAGGATTTCGACAATGTCGTGGTGGTCGGCGGCCTGCTCGACACCAGCCGCAAGCTGAGTTCGGAAAAGGAGGCGTTCCTGTTGCGCGCTGCGCAGAAGGGCGTGCCGCTCACCGCGCTCTGCACCGGCAGCTTCGTGCTGGCGCGCTACGGCCTGCTCGACGGCTACAGCGCTGCGGTCAGCTGGTTCCACATCAAGGATTTTCGCGCCGAGTTCCCCGATGTGAACGCGCATGCCGACAGCCTCTATTCCGTCGACCGCGGCCGCGCCACTTGCGCCGGCGGCACGGGCGCGGCCGATCTCGCCGGCTATTTCGTCTCGCAATTCATCGGCCGGAAGGCGGCGGAAAAGGCGGCCAAGATTCTCGTGCTCGACCGTATCCGCTCCAGCCGCGACGTGCAGCCGGTCGGCGACCTTTTTCCAGCGGCCGCGAGCCGCGCGGTGAAGCGGGCGCTGCTCCTGATGGAAAGCAATCTGCAGGAGCCGATCCCGATCGCCGAGATCGCCGCCAGGCAGAACTGCTCGCGCCGCCAGCTCGAGCGCCTGTTCGGCGCCGAGCTCGGCATCGGCCCGATGGCCGCCTATCTTGCGCTCAGGGTTCACTATGCCAGATCGCTGCTGGAAGGCAGCGACCTCGCGATCGGCGAGATCGCCTATCGCTGCGGCTTTGCCAATGCCGGCCATTTCAGCCGTGTCTTTCGCCAACAGGCCGGCATCACGCCGACCAATCTCAGGCACCCGAACCGGGCAGCGGCGAGTGACATCGCCAGATAGCGGTCCCTGTGCACGACTTCGGCTAGCTGGTCCCTATGTCACGGCGATGACCTTCCCCGTCGCACTAAGGCGACACAGGACCTTCGCTTGTCGAACTTGGATGCCGCCTGGAAGCGCATAGTTTATTCGCACCTCGATCGGCGCCGCCAGACCGGCTTTGCGTTGGCGCATCGGACCGGCACTGACCGCGTATACGCGCACAGCACCAAGCGGCGTCGTGGCCGACATGATCGCCGCGCGGCAAGCGCTCACGACTTTGGGCGGCGTGCCTGGCTTCGCTTTCAGCGATACAAGGGGCGCAAAAGGATACCCCGCTCCAAACCGCCCGAACTCCCCGCCACGTGCGCTGGAAGGTTTGAGGACGGATGGCAGGCTGATCGCGGCTGTTGCGCTTTTTGCAGAGAAAACGGTGGGGTTGTCGGGGGGCGCGGTATCCCCGGTGCCTGACGTTGCCGTGCCGGCACCCGTCGACACGCCCGCGCTTGCGCTGCCTGCAGCGTCACCCGTCGAAACGCTGGCGCCGATGGACCCGGTACCAGCATTCGCGGACGCGCCAAGGCTCGCCCCTCCTGCGCCTGCCGACGCGCCAAGGCTGACGCCGCCTGAGCTCACCGACGCGCCAACGCTTGCGCCGCCCAAGCCGCCGACATTTGCCCCCAAGCCAGCGGAGACACCTTGTGATCCGGCGCCCAGTCCAGCGCCGACGCCAATGCCGCCGACCTTGCCGCCACCGCCGACATCAAGGGCGGCCGCCGGCCCGGTAGCGGCTGCGATCATCAAAGCGACCGCCACGTATTTGCCCATTTCAGGACCCCTCCTGGGCATGCGTTCGTGCCAATCCAAATGTACTGCTGACCATCATCATCGAGGCGGGGTCGGAAGCAACGCGTCGGGGAGAGTGATCGTCGTCGCCACCAGAACCCGTTTCGGTGATCTTGGGATCTTCGCTCTGTTCTTATCCTGCAAGCCTGTTCGGCGGACAGCTTGGCCATTCTGGCTGGCAAGTGGAACCGCGGCGGAACGCGTCCCGGGTGCACGCTCCGTCTGCGCTGTGTGGCGCGCACTTTGCGCCTTGACGAGGTCGATCGCCTTTCGCGCAGCGGTGAGAGCGACGGACATGTCGGTCAGCTTTTGCCGCTCCTGCTCCAGCGCTGCACTCAAGTCGGCAGACGCCTGCTTCGCGGCGTCTCTTTCCCGACGGGCGTCATCGGCATCGCTTGCGGCCGAAACCGCGCGCGTGTGTTCCAGATCCAATGCCTGGTTGACATGCTTTGCGGCAGTAACCGCCAGCTGGAGGTCCTTTAGGGCGGTGGCCCGCTCGGCCGCAGCCAGATTTGCGCGTTTCTGATCGGCCTCGCCGGCCTGGCGAGCCATGGCGAGTTGGTGCTCGAATTGTTCGACCTTATGGCGCTCTTCGGCAACCGATTGATTTGCCTCGGCCAGGGATACTTCCACAGCGTTGCGTGCTTCGTTTGCAGAAATCAACTGTGCCTTCAAGTCTTTGATGACGCGCTGCGCCGCTTCCAGATCGAGTTTGAGGGTTCCGTTGCTTTGGTTCGCCTCTCTCAGGGCCTTTGTCTGCTCTGCGGAGGTGCTGGCCAACAGCCTTGCCTGGGCGCTTGCTGTGCGCTCGGCATCCTGACTCAGGCCCAGTTGCGCTTTTGTCGACGCCAGTTCGCCTCGCGCTGCCGCGATCTGTTGCTGGATTTCGGCGCTGTTGTCTGGGGGAGATACCGCCGCCAAAAGGAGGATGCATCCGGGAATGGCGCTCCACCTCCAGTGGCGCATGCTGAAGCGAACCCACGCCGGGCGCGGGTCGTCTTCGAACTCCTCGTAAGATCCATGTATGGACGTCACTGGCCACGGTCCTCTGTCTGCCGGTATTCTTCGCGATGCTCAAGAAACACGTCATAGCGGCTGTGCGCAAAATTAAGATTTTCGGTCTTGGCGGTTCGCTCCGTGTTGAACTCCATCTACAGATTGGACAACTTGTATTTTGCGCAGTTGACGGGCTGCTTATACCAGGTACGCCTTTAGGGGCAGGATGCATCATCCAAATGGACTAGATGTCATGACTGATCGTCTCGGAGCAGAACTTCTCGGTGGCGGGCTGATCAATGTCGGGCAGTCTAAGCGCGCGGTTGCTGCCGCGCAAAATGATGAGGGTCCGCGATGGCCCTGGTCGGGTCGCATGACCGGTCTGGCCGATTGCGCCGGCGCGCAAACGAGCCGTAGCTTCGTGACGAGCGGCGCGCCGCTGTTTCAACAGTCGAATTCGCCTTCGGAACGCCATGCCGCATTATCCCGACGCCATGCCTGGATCGAAAACCCTGTTCGAGCGCGCCAGGAAGGTGATGCCGGGCGGCAATACGCGCACCACGGTCTTCGTCGATCCGTTTCCGATCTACGCCGCGCGCGGCGAGGGGTGCAGGATCTGGGACGTCGACGGCAATGCCTATTACGACTGCATCAACAATTTCACCGCGATGATCCATGGCTATGCGCATCCCGATGTCACCGCGGCCGTCGTCGAGCAGCTGCCCTTCGGCACCGCTTTCGGCGCCCCGACGCTGAGCGAGATCGAGCTTGCCGAGCTGCTGGTCGAGCGGCTGCCCTCCGTCGACCAGATCCGCTTCACCAACTCCGGCACCGAGGGTGTGATGATGGCGATCAAGGCTGCGCGCGCCTTCACTGCGCGGCCGAAGATCGTCAAGATCGAAGGCGCCTATCACGGATCCTACGATTTCGCCGAAGTCAGCCTGGACTCCTCACCGGCGAACTGGGGCGACCTGCCCAGGTCGACGCCCTATGCAAAGGGCACGCCGCGCGGCGTGCTGGACGATGTTATTGCCGTGCCCTTCAACGACACCGAGGCACTGCGCGCCGTCTTCGCCACCGACGGCGAGACTATCGCGGCCGTGCTGATCGACCCGATGCCCAACCGTGCCGGCCTCATACCGGCGCGCCGCGACTACCTCCACGCCATGGTCGAGATCGCCCATGCCGCAGGTGCGCTCGTCATCTTCGACGAGGTGATCTCGTTTCGGCTGGGATGGTCTGGCGCGCAAGGCTTGTGGGGCATTGAGCCCGACCTGACGGCGCTGGGCAAGATCATTGGCGGCGGCTTTCCAGTCGGCGCCGTCGGCGGGCGCGCCGATATCATGGCGGTGTTCGATCCGACCGCAGGCAAGCCCGCACTGCCGCATGGCGGCACCTTCACCGCCAATCCGGTGACCATGCGCGCCGGCCTTGCCTCGATGCGGGCGCTGACGAAAGAAAGTTTTGCCCATCTTGATCGGCTTGGCGCATCGTTGCGCGAAGGGATTACCGCCTCATTCGAAAAGCATGGGCTTGCCGGCCAATGCGTCGGCCTTGGCTCGCTGTTCAAGGTTCATTTCACGTCGCATCCCGTCACGGATTACCGCTCGATCTACCCAGGGCCGGTCGAGCACAGGAAGTTCGACACCTTCCACAAGGGTTTGCTTGGCCGCGGCGTCCTGTCCGCCAGCTACGGCCTGTTCGCGTTGTCGACGCCGATGACCGAGGAAGATGCCAGCGCCATGCTTCAAGCGATCGACGAGACCTTGGGCGACGTCGCCGCGCAGTCGTGAAAGCAGGCGGACCACAGATGACAGCTTCTCCTCATGTCGTGGTGATCGGAGCCGGCACGCTGGGCATGTGCACGGCGCTCAACCTCGTCGAGCAGGGCGCGCGCGTGACCGTGCTCGAAGCGCACTCGATTGCCTCGGGGTCGAGCGGCCGGTCCGTCGGCGTCGTCGGATCGCAATTCACCGACCCGTTCGAGATCATGCTGCGCGTCCATTCGCTGCGCCGGTTCCGCGAATGGGAAGGCGAGGGGCTTCGGTTCAACCATATCGGCTATCTGCGGCTGGCGCGTACGCCCGCGCAGATGGAGCTCTTCGCGAGATCGGTCGAAATCCAGGCCGAGGCGGGGCTGAGGTCGCGTCTCGTCCGCGCGAACGAGCTCAGGGATCTTGTTCCGCACATCAATCCCGACGGCCTCGAAGGCGGATTGTTCGGGCCCGACAATGGCTTCCTCGATCCCCACGAGATGTGCAATTTCCTGGCCCGCATCGTCCGTGCCAAGGGCGGCGAAATCCGTCAGTACCGCAAGCTGGTCGGGGTGCAACGGCGCCCGGGCGGCTACATGCTGGAAACCGATGGCGGCCCGGTCGATCGCGAGCGACGACTGATCGATTGCGATGTCGTGGTCAATGCGGGCGGCGCCTGGGCGCCGCAAGTCGCCGCGCTTTTCGGCCAGCGCCTCCACATCTGGCCCGAGCGCCACGAGGCCGTCGTCATCCATCTTGACGAGCCGCTCGGCTACACGATGCCGATGGTGATGGACCTCGTGAACGGCGAAGGCAGCGGGCTCAACTTCCGCCACGAAAAACCAGGCGAGCTGATCGCCGAAATCCACAAAGTGAATTCGATCGCGCCGGAGGACCCCGACAATTACAACGACCAGTGCGAGGAGCAGTCGAAGGTCGATCTGGCCGAGCTGCTTTTGGAACGCGTGCCCGACCTGCCGGGCGCGCGACTCGGCCGGGGGTGGGCGGGCCTTTATCCCGTCACTGCCGACCATCGCCCCTTCGTCGGACCATTCGATGCCTCGGAGCCGACGCTGATCACCGCTGCCGGCGCCGGCGGCTATGGCATCCAGCTCGCCCCTGTGATCGGCCAGATCGCGGCCGACTGGGTGCTTCAGGGTGCGCCGGTTTCGGTGCCCGGTTCGCAGAGCCTGGCGCCGTCGGCCGAGCGCAACGTCCTCGGTCACTGACCGATGCATCAAGCTGGCCCCTGACGCGTAAGATGCGAGCGTCCCCGTTAACCATCGATTAACTATCCGGTCGCCTTTAATAGGGTTCTGGAGGATACTGATTTCGGCCGCGAGCGAAGAGTTCACGACGGCCGAAATGAGAAAAGAAGCGACTGATACCGTCGCCATTCTGCCGGGGAGGCGCCCAGCATCTTTTGATGAGGAGCGCCGGAATGAATATCGAGGAAGCAGTCACTGCAGCGACGGCAGGGTCAGGCGCGCTCCTGTCCTGTCTTGGCCAGCCGGTCGTGGCATATCACGTCACGGCCATCATGCGCGAAACCGACGCAAGACATGCGCGGCAGATGCAGCTCGCCTTGCTGCGGCGGAGCATCGAGGCCCTTGTCGAGGACGGCCTCGAGGACATCGAGGCCAAACGCTTCGCATCGCAGTTCCACGGTCGCGTCGGCTCGGCATGGGATCTTCTGCATATGGCCGGCGACACGTCGCATTGATCCTTGCCGCGTGCGCTTTTGCCGGGCCGGCTATGTAACACTCCCGTCATGAGATAGACTGTCGGCCGCGACTGGGCTGACCTTCATGGAGTGGGGGACATGCGATGCAGGCGATACCGATAGCGCATCCGGCGGAAGCGCCGGTCGCCCGAGCGATACCGTCGCTGGCTGATTATCCCGCCGCTGCCTTGTGCTGGTTGCTTTCGGCCGGCGTCTATATCGCGGCAAAGTGGGTGGCGCCGGAAATGCCGCCCTGGGGGCTATGCTTCTGGCGGCTGGCGCTCGCCTGCCTCATTCTTTTGCCGATCGTGCACCGCCATCACGGCGCCATGCTGGCGCTGCTCAAATCGCGGCCGCTGGAGATCGTTGCCGTCGGCGCCATCGGCCTGACGCTCTGCCAAGGGATGATCTACCATGGCCTCAACGACACCGACGCCACCACGGCCGGCATCATCATGGCGATGTCGCCGATCATAACCATGGTACTGGCGCGTCTCGTGCTGGGCGAGCCGCTCGGGCTCTGGAAGTCGCTCGGCGCGGTTGCAGCACTTGCCGGCATGCTGGTGATCGTCGCGCATGGCAAGCTGGACGCGCTGGTGCAACTGCGCTTCAACATCGGCGAATTGTGGATCGTCGGCAGCGCCTTCTGCTGGGCGCTCTATACGGTGCTGCTCCGCCGCTCAAAATTCGGCCTCGAGCTCCTGCCACTGGTGGTCCTTCTGCTTGGCGCCGGCGCGCTGGTGGCGCTGCCGTTCCACCTTTGGGAAATCTTCAACGACGAGCGCTCCGCCTTGAATGCCGACGGCCTGCTCGCGCTTGCCTATCTGGCGGGTCCCGGCGGCGCGCTGATGTACTATCTCTATAACCAAAGCGTGGAGACCCTCGGCGCCAGCCGGGCAAGCATGTTGCTCTATCTGCAGACCTTGTTCGTCGCCGTGCTCGCCTACCTGCTGCTCGGAGAGAGCCTGCACGATTACGATCTGCTCGGCGCGGCCTTCATCGTGGTCGGGGTCGTGCTGGCGACGGCGATCAAGTCGAGGCCGGTTCCGGCAAAGGCGTGAACGAGCGGCCACGTCCCTTGATAGACATATGCGGCTGCCCGAGCCGCCAAGTCGATCCGGTTCCTTGGGCGGTGAGCCGTCCGGACCAAGCTTTCCTAAATTAGCCAATTTTGCTATTGGCTGCCCCTTCGCAGCGTCGGCCAAGGCCGAAGGGGATCATGGCGATCGACAAGCGCGTGGACGCATGAACGGCGGTCAGCACATGCTGGAACTGCGCGTGCTTGGCGATTTTCAGGTCACGCGCGACGGCGAGCCGCTTCACCTGCCGCCATCGCGCAAGACGCGGGCGCTGCTCGCCTACCTCGCCGTCACCGCCAGGCAGCACCAGCGCGAGCGGCTGTGCGAGATATTCTGGGACATCCCGGACGATCCGCGCGGCGCCTTGCGCTGGAGCCTGTCCAAGATCCGCCAGGTGCTGGGCGCCGACGAATCCGTTCTTGCCGCCGATCGCAATGCTGTCGCGCTCAACATCGAAACGGACTATGCGCGGCTGGCGCCGCTGGTGAAGGCCGATCTTTCATCACGCTCGACCGAGGAGCTCGAAGCCGCCCTGGCCTCGATCCGAGGCGGCTTTCTTGCCGATCTCTCGCTCGAACGCTGCTTCGACTATGAAGCCTGGCGGCAGGCCATCGCCAGCGAGGTCGAGATCGTCGAGCTTGGCATCCTGCGCGAGCTGGTCGAGCGCCTGGGGAATGAGCCGCGACGCGCGCTGCCGTTCGCCCGGCGTCTGCGCCGCCTGGCGCCCGACGACGCCAGTATAGCCGCCGAGATCGAGGCGCTGGAGGACAAGGTCCGGTCGGCCGCCGCTCAAGCCACGGGACGCGCGCCGCAGTCCGCTCCCCTCGCGCCGCCGTCGAAGCCTGCCGCGTCGCCACAGGATCCCGGCCGCGCCGTGCAGTTCTGCCGGGCTCTCGACGGCACCAGGCTCGCCCATGCCAGCACCGGCAGTGGCCCGGCGATCCTGCGCGCCGCGCACTGGATGTCGCATCTCACCTTCGACTGGGACAGCCCGATCTGGCGGCATTGGATGCGGGAATTGTCACGTCACAACCGGCTGGTGCGCTATGACGAGCGCTGCAATGGCCTGTCGCAAAGGCACGTCGTCGACATCTCGTTCGAAACCATGGTGTCGGATCTCGAATGCGTGGTCGACGCAACCGGGCTCGACCGCTTTACCTTGCTCGGCCTGTCGCAGAGCTGCGCGGTTTCGATCGCCTATGCCATCCGCCACCCCGAGAGAGTGTCGGGCATGATCCTCTACGGCGGCTACGTCAAAGGCTGGCGGGCGCGCGGTGACGCCGGCGAGATCGCGACGCGCGAGGCCGTGGCGACGCTGATGCGCGAGAGCTGGGGCAAGCCGAACCCGATGTTTCGCCAGGCCTTCTGCTCCATGTTCATTCCTGGCGCCACGCACGAGCATTTCGCCTGGATGGACGATTTGATGCTGCGCACCGTCTCGCCCGACGATGCCTGGCGTCTTCAGAACGCCTTTTCGGTGATCGATGTCAGCGACTTGCTGGACAAGGTGCGCGTGCCGACCCTGGTGTTGCATGCGCGCGACGACAACGTGGCGCCGGTGGAGTCGGGCCGCACCATGGCCGCCGGCATTCCCGGTGCCCGCTTCATCGAGCTCGATAGCCAGAACCATATCCTGCTCGAAGGCGAGCCCGCCTTTGAGGAGTTCATCGACCACGTCCGCGCCTTCATCGCCGAGACGGCGGGCGGGTAACCGGGCACTCGCGAAGCCCTCAGCCGCCGATGAGCGGCACGGTGAACACCGTCGCCGTGCCGGTGAGGCAAAGCTCGCCCGCTTCGTTGCGCACCGATGTCTCCAGCTTCGTGATCGGCTTGTCGGCGCGCACCTCCTTGACCTCGACGCGGCCGGTGATCATTTCGCCGACGCCGACCGCCTTGACGAATTTCCACGAGACTTCGAGGAACACCGAGCCGGGGCCGGGGAGGTCTTCCGCGACCACCGCGTTCAGGATGCCGGACGTGACGCCGCCCTGCACGATGAGCTTGCCGAAGACCGAAGCCTCGGCCAGCGCCTTGTCGTAATGCAGCGGATTACGATCGCCGGTCATCTCGGCAAAGGCGTCGATATCCTGCGGCTGCGTGCGCCGCGAGCGTTCGGCAAAGGCGCCCACCTTTGGCCGGCCCTTGATGACACCGACCCACCCGTCCTTCATCACATGCACAGTCATGGTCTTGCTCCAGTTCGGTTGCGGGAAAAATCGGCCGGCGGCCCGTCCTGGTTGGCCGGCGCTCGATAGGTCGAGGGCTTCGATGCGGTAGCGCGGCGGGCCGGCATGGGTTGCCCGGCCAGCGCCTGCACCTCGGCCTTCAGGACGGCGCTGAATCGGCGATGCCGCTCGCCGAGATCGTCAAGCGTCCAATCGAAGCCGGCGATGGCGTCCGTGGTGTCGAGGATCTGGTTGGCGATCATGTCGCGCTGCTGCTGCCAGACCGCGAATGCTGCCTCGGACCCACTGAGGATTGCCCGCGCGAGGCTCTCGGCGTCGCGCAGCGCGTCGGAAATGCCGTGCGAGGTGATCGGATCGCGGAAGAAGCCGGCGTCGCCCACCAGCGCCCAGCCCGGGCCGTGCGGCTGGCGGATATAGCCCGGCACGCCGCGGAACGCCTGCAGGCGCGCATCCTTGGGTGCCCGGGCCGCCTGTGCTGCCAGTGTCGGGGAAAGCGTCTCGAGCACATCCATCCGGGCGCGGGCGTGGCCGAGGCGGAAGCGCTGGTCGAACAGGCCTGTCGGCACCGAAGCGACGATGCAGGCGAGGCTGTCATTGGTCGGGATTAACGAGCCGGCGATCCCGTCGCGGAAGTACCAGTGATAGCCGGCGCCCGGCTCGACTGGCGCATAGCCATAGACATGGGCAGCCGACACCGCGCCGCGCCGCAAGGGCTGGGCGTCGACGCATTTTGCCACCAGCGAGCCGATGCCATCGGCGCCGACGACGATATCGGCGCTGACCCGCACGGCAGTACGGCCGGCGGCGCGGATCTCGATGCCGCGCACGCGGCCACGCGTGTCGGCAAAAAGACCGCCGACCGCGACCTCGTGCAGGATCTCCGCGCCGGCCTTGCGCGCCGCATCGACCAGGATGCGGTCGAGCACGGTGCGCCGCGGCGCGATGAGGCCGGGGAGGTCCGAGCTAGCGGCAAGGGGGATGGTGATCTCCTCGTCGCCATAATGGAAGGTCGTCGTCTCGATGAGCGGCGTGCCGGCCTTGAGCAGCGGCTCGAGCAGACCCCAGCGCCAAAGCTGCAACACGGCCGGTCGCATCAGCGCATGCGTCGACAGCATGTCGGATCCATAAGGCTTGCGGTCGATCGCAAGCACCTTGAGGCCGGCGCGCGCAAGCAGCATCGCCGTCGCCGCGCCCGCGCAGCGCGCGCCGACGACGATAGCGTCGTAATGGCCATGCTTCGGAGCGGCCATAGGGAGATGAGGTTGTTTGCCATGTTCAAGTCCTCAGGCCGCCTTGCGGGCGTTGCAATCGAGATAACGGGAGATTTCAGCGGCGATCGCCTCGGCATCCGCGCCGACGCCGCCGATGAAGTTGGAATCGCGTTTGCGCAGAAAGCGGAAGCCGAGCGCGTAGAGACCCGGCACGCTGGTGACGCCGCCCTGATGCGCCAGCTCGCCATCGGCGCCGAGCGCCAGCGGCTCCAGCCAGCCGAACGAGCGCGCATAGCCGGTTGCCCAGACGATGCTGCGGATCGATCCGTCCGTCAGCGAAAGCCGCGCCGCGCACGTCGCCGGCCTCGCCACCGGCTCGGGCCGGTACGGTGTCGTCATACCCGCGAAGCGATCGATCTGGTCGAGTAGGCGCGCTTGCTTCGCTTCGGCTGCCGCGATGTGCTGGCCAAGATCGCCGGCGAAGCCGATCTCGCGGTCGCCGACGCCATGCACCCGCCCGGTGAGTTCCACGCCGAGCGCCTGCAGCGTGGCGAGATCGACATCTGCCCTGTCCGGTCGGCCGGCGAGCTGCAGCGATGGCTGGCGCCGGGCGCCTTCCGGATCGGCGAGGTCTTCCTGGCGCTGTGCCATCAAGCCCATTTCGCAAAGCCAGAAGAAGATATCCTGGCCGCGCCATGTTCTGGGCAGGCGTGTATGCTTGCCGACCGAAAGCACCACGCGCCGCCCGGCGCGGACGAGCTCGTCGGCGATCTGCACGCCTGAGGACGAGGCGCCGACAACCAGCACACCGCCGCCCGGCAGCTCGCCAGGCGAGCGATATTGCGAAGCGTGGATGCTGAGCGGTCCGCGAAGCATCTCAGCCGAAAAAGGGATGACCGCCCGGTCGCAATGTCCCGTCGCGACGACGACCGCGCGTGCCGACAGCTCGCCGGCGCTGGTTCGCAAGGCGAAGCCTTCGACGGTCCGCCTGGCAGCGATGACCTCGACATTGGTCTCGACGGGTGCATTCCATTGCCAGGCGTAGCGTTCCAGGCTTTCCACGAAAGCCTCCTTGGTCATGAAGCCGTCCGGATCGCCGCCCTCGTAGGGCGAGCCGGGCAGGGCGTTCAGCCAGTTCGGCGTGAGCAGCCTGAGCGAGCGCCAGCTCTGCGAACGCCAGCGCTCGCCGATGCGGCCGCGCTCCAGCACGGCATGGTCGATGCCGGCCTGGCCGAGGCAATGGCTGAGCGCAAGCCCGGCCTGGCCCGCGCCGATGATGACGACGTCCGAGCGTCTCATGGTTCATTTCCGTCTCGGCAGGCGGCGGCCCGGATCGGTTCCGGACCGCCGGCCTGCTTACTGGATGGTCTTGATGCCGACGGTGACCGGCACGCCTTTGGTCAGCACGTCGAACACGGCCGAACGGGCGCGCGACTGCTCGACCAGCTGCTGGAGCTTTTCGGCCGGCGCGTCGCCTTCGATCTCGAACGACACCTGGATGTTCTGGAAACCGTTGCGGACCTCGTCGGAGATGCCGAGGATGCCGCGCAGGTCGATGTCGCCGTCGACCGAGCATTTCACCTTGGTGAGCTTGATGCCGCGCGCGGCGGCGATGTTGGCGACGCCCGCCATCAGGCAGCCCGCCAGCCCGTGCAGCAGCCACTCGACCGGGGTCGGCGCATTGTCGGCGCCGCACAGGATCGCCGGATGGTCGGCATCGGCATAATGCGGCTTCTCGTGCTTCTGCTCCTGGCTGGCGCCGAAGAAGCCGTTCATGACGGTCTTGCTGTGCGTGCCCTCGATCCACTCGTTGTGAGCGCGGAACTGGAACTTGGCCAGCTCCGGCTGCCCGGCGACGAAATTGATCGTCGCCAAAAGGTTCGGCGTGTCGACGCCATTGAGCGGAAGCCGTGCAGGTTTGGTGTTGGGTTGCATCTTCATCTCCAAAGGTTCGTTTGCGGCTTGGTTGCCGTGACGGCCTCTGTTTGCCGATGGAGCGTTTGAACGAGAGTGGATGCGACCGTGGAATTTTTCATACGCCTACCGTGGAAATTGCGTTGGACGTATCGTTTGTAACGAAGTGTCTTGACCCGAATGCGCCGGAACGCAAAAGCCCCGGGCGTGCGGAAGCCCGGGGCCTGTCGACGGCGTGGCGACGATCGCCATCGGCGATCAATGGGCGTTGCGGATGTCCATCCCGCCGGCGTCGGAGGCGTAGCGCATCGAGGTGTAATGATCGATTTCAGAACGGGCGATACCCATGTCCTTCAGCAGATAGTCGGGCATGGCCTGCATGGCGGCGCGGTCGCTGCGCATCCTCATTGCACGGTAGACAAGGCGCAGCGCACGGCCGGCAAAATTGATCGGGCCGAGACCCGATCGGCTGGGTTCATGGGCGGTGTGTTCCAAAGTCGTCATCGTCGTCTCCATCTTTTGCGGCGCGACCGTTCGCGTCGTCGATGGGCGGACTTGTGGCTTACGACCGGGGGAACGAGCGTTGGAGCGGGCGTCGAAATTGCCGTGGAAATGGAGGTTTCGCGACTGACGCCCAGCCGGGTTGGGGTTGATTGAAGCCGGACTGGATCGCGGGCAGCCCGATGCTTTGCGCCGCCCTGTCGCGATCTCAGGAAATCCGCAGCCCGGCCTCGTCCAGCAAGACGCAGTCGTCGGCGTCGAAGCCGAGTTCGATCGCTTCTCCTTCGCGCAGCACGCGACCGTCGATCGGGGCGTTGGCGCGGATGTTCGCCTTGCCGCCGATGTCGACCTCGTAGATAGCGCTGCCGCCGAGATAGGAGGCCGACACGACCCGGCCTGACAACCGGTTGGCGCTCGCCTTGGCGCCCACCGCGAGTTTCTGCGGCCGCACCACGACGGTAACGGCGCTTCCCTGCGGCAGCGGCCTGGGTGACAGGACATTGATCGTCTGGCCGCTGGTCAGCGTGACAATGGTCGGCCCGTCGGATCGGCTCGCCGTGCCTGACAGCATGTTGGCCTTGCCGAGGAAGTCGGCGACGAAGGCGGTGGCTGGCCGCTCATAGACCTCTTCCGGCGTGCCGATCTGCTCGGCCGAGCCGGCATTCATCACCACGATGCGGTCCGACATGGACAGCGCCTCTTCCTGGTCGTGCGTGACGAAGATGGCGGTGATGCCGGTTTCCTTCTGGATCTTCTTGATCTCGACGCGCATCTCCTCGCGCATGTTGGCATCGAGCGCTGAGAGCGGCTCGTCGAGCAGAAGCACCTGCGGCTCGAAGACGATGGCGCGCGCCAGCGCAATGCGCTGCTGCTGGCCGCCCGACAATTGCGAGGGCAGTTTCTTCTCGCTGCCCGGCAGCCGCACCATGTCGAGCGCCAGGCCGACCTTGCGCTTGATCTCGGGCTTGGCGACGTTGCGGTATTTCAGCCCGAAGGCGACATTGTCGAACACGCTCTTGTGCGGAAACAGCGCATAGCTCTGGAACACCAGCCCGATATTGCGCTTGTAGATCGGCACGTCGTCTACCCGCCGGCCGCCGATCATGATCTGGCCGGCAGAAATATCGACCAACCCGGCGATGGAGCGCAGGATCGTCGTCTTGCCGCAGCCCGAAGGGCCGAGCAGCGTGACGAAGCTGCCCTTGCCGATCGACAGCGAGAAATCGCGTACCGCGACGAACTTGCCGTAGGCGATGTCGATGTTGCGGAACTCGACCGCCGGGCTGCTCGCCCCGGCGCCCGCGCTCGCGCCTTCCGCCCCGGCCGAGGCCGGCCGGGGATTGAGTGTCGTGCCCTGGCTGTCAGGCACCTTTCGAGATCCTGTTCCACTGCTTGGTCCAGGCGTCCTCGTTGGTCGCCCAATAGACCGGATCGGCGAAGGTCAACGCCTTCATCGTGCCGGTCGGATCGAAAGCCGGCAGCTTCGCGATCTTGTCGGTGAGCTTGACCTTGTTCGGGTCGAGCGACGGCGGATAGCTCTGGCCTTCGGCCACCGCGATCGAGGTCGCCGGATCGAGCATGAAGTTGATCAGCTCCTCGCACTCGGCCATCGGCGAGCCTTTCAGGATCAGCATGTCCTCCATCCAGGCATAGGAGCCGGCCGGATCGAGATAGCCGATCGGGTGGCCCTGATCCTGCAGCGCCGCGACGCGGCCCGACCAGGCGTCGGTCACCACGATCTCGCCCTTGGAGAGCAGGTCCATCAACTCCGCGCCGGAGCTCCAGAACTTCTTGGCGAGGTCGCGCGTCTCGCGCACCTTGGCCCAGATCGCGTCCATGTCCTTGAGATTGTTGGGATCTTGTCCGGTGGCGAGAGCCGCGTACCAGACGCGGGTGGTCATGTCGGAATAGCCGCCGACCTTGCCGGCATATTTCTTGTCGAGCAGAAGTCCGGCGCCCTTTTCCTTGGCTTCTTCCGGCGAGATCACCTTGGTGTTGTAGGCGATGCCGGTGGTGCCGTAGTCGTAAGGCACGGCCGACAGCTTCGGCGTCAGCTTGCGGAACGGCTCGATCATCGGCTGCAGCACATTCGCCATGTTGGGAATGTTGGCTTCGTTGATCTCCGAGTTCATCCCGGCATTGATATATTTGATGTAGTAGTTGACGCCGGACGAATGGACGATCTGGAAGTCGCCGGGCTTGGCCGTCTTGATCTTGGTGATGATCTCGTTCTCGTCGCCGAACGTGCCCTGCACCACCTTGATCTTGGTCTTGGCCGTGTAGGGCTGGAAGGCATATTTGTCGATCGCGTCCTGCACCGTTCCGCCCCAGCCGTCGAAGCGGACCTGCTCGACCGCGGCAAGCGCCCGGCTCATCCATGGCATGGAGAGACCGGCCGAGGCCGCGGCAGCCGCGGTCAGGCTCAGGAACGTCCGTCGGCTGAGATCGCCGTTGACATAGCGGTCGTGCAGCCGCTCCAGCCGCTTGGTGGTGGTCAGTTTCATCGTGCTTCCTCCTTGGGTTCGCCGCGTCTTCTCAGTTTTGTCAGGCTTTGCATTAGCACCCCGCCGATCAGCGGGATGCCGACGGTCACCACAATCATCACGGTGCCGAGCGCGTTGATCTCCGGGCTGATCGAGATTTTCAGCATCGAAAGGATTTGGGTGGGCATGGTCTCGACGCCGGCCGGCCGCCAGAACAGGCTGGCCGACGTGTTGTCGAACGAAATGGTGAAGGCGAGCAGCGCGCCGCCGACGACCGCCGGGATGAGCAGCGGCAGCGTGATCTCGCGGAAGGACGAAAGGCGCGAGGCGCCGAGCGAGAGCGCCGCCTCCTCATAGACGCGCCTTATGCCGACCATGCGCGCCTGCGCGATCAGCACCACATAGGGCACGGCTAAAAGGATATGGCCGAGCACGAGAAGCAGCATTGTGCGCGGCTGGTCGATCGCCTTGATCAGCACCAGAAGGCCGACGCCGAGAATGGTTTCCGGCACCAGCGCCGGCAGGATCACCAGCGTGCTCAGCGCCTGCTTGCCGCGGAAGTCGAAGCGCGCCAGCGCGAAGGCCGTGACGACGCCTATTGCCGTGGTGACGGCGGCGGTGACCAGCGCGATCCACAGCGAGGTGCGGAAAGCCGTCAGCACCGCGTCATTGTTCATCAGCTTGGCGTACCATTGCAGCGAAAAGCCGGTCATCGGAAAGCCGCCGAACATCGAGGCGTTGAACGACAGGATGACGGTCGCCACGATCGGCGCGAACATGAAGACGTAGACGCAGAGCGTGACGAAGCCGGTCAGCCGCCAGGCCCATTTGCCGTCCTTGTTCGGCCGCGCAGCCTTCATCCGCCCAACCCCTTCACGATCTGCGACATACCCATGTAGCGGGTGTAGATCGCGGCGAAGAAGCCGAGCACGAGGAACAGCACGATCGACAGCGTTGCGCCCAGCGGCCAGTTCAATTCGCTCATGATGGTGTCATAGATCAAATTGCCGAACAGCGCGTCGCGGCCCGAACCCAAGAGCTGCGGCGTCACATAGCTGCCGGCCGCCAGCACGAAGCAGAGCAGCAGGCCCGCCGCGAGACCCGGCAAGGAAAGGGGCAACGTCACCTCGCGGAACGCCTGCGCACTGGTGCAGCCCATCGAGCGGGCCGCCGAGATCAGCGTTCGGTCGATGCCCTCGAGGCTGACATAGACGTTGAGGATCATATAGGGCAGGAGGAAATGCAGCAGCCCCAGGATCACCGCGCCTTCGTTGTAGAGCATCGGCAGCGGTGCATTGATGATGCCCATTTTGAGCAGCGCGACATTGATGACGCCCTGTTCGCCAAGGATGTTGATCCAGGAAAAGGTGCGGATGGTGAAGCTGATCCAGAACGGCACGATGAGCAGGAGCAAGAGCAGCCATTTGTGCCTGAAGCTCGTGGCCCAGATGAAATAGGCCGGGAAATAGCCGAGCACGCCACATAGCAGCGCGGTGATCGCGCCGACCCTCAACGTCTTCAGCAGGAAGCCGGAATAATAACTGTCGGTGAAGAATTCCTGCCAGTTGGCGGTGGTCAGCGCGCTGGTTTCGACGCCTGCGGTGACGAAGGTGAAGAACGTATAAGCCGCCATCACCGCGATCGGCAGCACCAGGAAGAAGATCAGCAGCAAGAGCACCGGTGCAACGAGCATCCAGGCCAGGCGTGGATCGTACAAGGTCCATCGATTTTTCATGCGCACCCGAAGGTCCGCGCTTTCTTCGAAGCGCTTTTGTTCCCGCAGTGAAGATTGTTTCATTGCCGCCGCGATGTCTACAGGCGGTGATTGAGCCAGAGAGATGGAAGCGAGGAGGGTAACCCCTTTTGGTATGTCGCCGGGCTACATTGTGGCGTTGTCTGAGCGGTTCTCCAGCAGCTTCGAAGAGCTTGATGCATCCGCATTGGTTGGAGCCTGCGCTTCGTCAAAAAAGGCAGAATAGCGGCATAGACGTGTCATTTCCTGGAACGAACGGTCACGTTTTCATTCAGGCTGATAACTATTCTGTGTTGCACCGCACCATTTTGTGCCGCAGTCCTTTAGCGTAGGCGAATATAGGGTTTAGGAGTCGGCACGCTTGCGTTTTCCGTTGACCGGCACGGATGTTGCGGCCGCCGGCCCGGGCCATGTCGTCAGCACCAGCGGCTGCGAATGATGCCCGGCGGTCGCGACCTCCAGCTTGACGCGCTCCGGGCTGCTGCCGTCACGCTTGTGCTTTATTCGCATTTCTTCGCGCCCGGCGGCACGTCCTTCCTTGGTCATCTCGGAGTGCGGCTGTTCTTCGTGCTTTCCGGCTTCCTGATCACCAGGCTTTTGCTGGAGGCACGCGACGCCGATCAATTCGCGGCTGGATCGGCGCTGCGCTCCTTCTATGCCAGGCGCGCGATCCGAATATTCCCGCCCTATTTCGCGGTACTGGCCTTCGTCTGGTTTACCGATCTTGAACAGGCTGGATCGTCGCTCGTCTGGCACGCGCTCTATCTGTCGAACTTCTGGTACGCGCATCGCAACGACTGGACGCCCTGGCTGCTTTGCCATTTCTGGAGCCTCAGCATCGAGGAGCAGTTCTACATCGCCTGGCCGCTGATCGTCCTCCTGGCGCCGCGCAGGCGCATCGAGGCGATCACCATTGGCCTCATCTGCTTTTCGCTCGCCTACCGCTTCTACTGGCCGATCGCCGCCAACCCGGCGCTGGCCCGAGACCTGTTGCCGCCGGCCTCGATGGATGCGCTTGCCTGCGGCGCGCTGCTTGCCGTACGTCGCGCCAGGGGCGCCGGCGTGCCGCGTTGGATGCGGTTCGGCTGGCCGGCCTTCGTGGCGCTCTTCCTACTCGTCGTCTTGTCCGATCCGGGGCCGGCGAACTCGACATGGGAATGGCCGCGCTGGCTCCTGGTGCAGGTGCTGCCGCTGGTGCCGTTGGTGGCGATCGTCTCGATGTGCTCGAACGGCCTTCCCGGCACGCTCGGCTGGCTGGCCGAACTGCCTCCGCTGCTTTTCCTCGGCCGCATCAGCTACGGCGTCTATCTCTATCACGCGATCCTCCTCGCTTACACCGTAAAGGCGCAGCCGTGGATCCCGCTCAACGTCTCGGAGGAGGGGCCGGGGCGCTTCCTGGTCGCGGGCGCCGCCACGCTGATTGTCGCCTCGCTGTCCTGGGTGCTGTTCGAAAAGCCGCTCAACAGCTTCAAGCGCTATTTTCCCTATATCGCGCGGCCACGCGCTCGTGCGCCGAGCGAGACCCGGCGGTTCGGCGCCACATATCCCGGCGCAGAAGCGGCGCTCGATCTGCAGCCGACGGACCGGAGCTAACAATGATACGCCCGCTCATCTCCGTCGTGCTGCCGATCTACAATGCCGAGCTCTATGTCGGCGCTGCAATCCAATCGATCCTGCGGCAGGACTACGACCGGCTCGAAATCATCGCCATCAATGACGGATCGACCGACAGGTCGCTGGAAATCCTGGAGCGCTTCCGCAAGGCGGACGGCCGCGTAGCCATAATCTCGCGCGAGAATCGCGGCCTCGTCGCCAGCCTCAACGAGGGGCTGTCAATCGCCCGGGGCGAGTTGGTGGCGCGGATGGATGCCGACGATTTTGCCTATCCTTGGCGCCTGTCGCGCCAGGCGGCGCTGTTTGCCGCGCGGCCCGAACTCGGCTTCTGCGGCTCGCTTGTCGACACGCTGCTGCACGGCCGCGTCGCACGGGGCAGGGTGGATCCGGTGTTCCGCCTCGGTCTCCTCCCGGTGCTGTCGAAGTTCTTCACGATCTTCATGCACCCGACGGTGGTTTACAACCGCCGGGTCATCGGCGAGGCAGACCTGCATTACGATGGCCGCTACCGCCATGCCGAGGATTTCGATCTCTTCCGGCGGCTGGCCGACCGCTATCCGGCGGCGCTGATGCCGGAAAGCCTGCTCGTCTACCGCCTGCATCCCGGCAGCGTGACCAGCTTGCATACAAGCGAGATGCGGCGCACGCACCTCCGGATTGTCGGCGAAAATCTCGAGCGCGAGGGGCTGGCGGACGAAACGCAGGATCTGCGCGCCATTGGCGATAGTGTTTCGTTCGATACTGTGCGCCGCGCGGCCGCGTTCATCCGCAGCCTGGAGGACCGGGTCGCCGAGTTGCCGGCCGCATCGCGGCCGAGCTTCGAGGCCGGCGCGCTGAACCTGTTCTATTTCCTCTACCAGCTCGTCAACGACCAGCAGCGGCCGGCGTTGGCGCATGAGTTGCTGACGCTGACGGCGAAGTGGGACGTCATCCGCCGCCGCGAGAAATACGCGCTGCGCGCCGGCGCCTGGGCGCCCTGGCTGAGCCAGGCTTCGATATGGGCTGGCAAACGCGCGGACTGGGTCTCCTATCGCTTCAAATCCGCGCCGGCGGCGTCCGTGCTTGCGCCTTATCGGATGGGGGCGGCATGAACGCCGATCGCCATCCGCTGCTGCAGCATCTACGCTCGCCTCCCGGCCCGAGCCAGCGGCCTGAGGTCTCTTTCATCGTCTGCACGCGCGATCGCGCGGCGGTGCTGAAGTCCTGCATCGATTCGATCCGCGCCGCCTGCCGGACGCATCCTGCCTTCGCCGCCGAGCTGGTGGTGGTCGACAATGGCTCGCGCGACGGTACGGCCGACTATCTCTCGCGGATCGCCACGGCGTCCGATATAGCGCTGACGGCTATCTGTGAGCCACGGCCCGGACTGGCGGCGGCGCGCAATGCCGGGATGGCGCGGGCGCGCGGGCGCGTGCTGGTCTTCGTCGACGACGATTGCCGGCTCGACCGCGACTATCTCGTCGATCTCGAGCGGCATTATGCGAGTGGCGAGAAATGGCTGATCCGCGGCGGCCGCGTCGAGATCGGCGACGCCGGGGACCTGCCCTTCACCATCAATCGCTGCGAAAAGCGCAAGCGGCTGACGCGCGCCGTCCATCCGGGCGGCTTCGTGCTCGGCTGCAACATGACCATGCATCGCGATGTTGCCGCCTTGATCGGTCCCTTCGACGAACGCTTCGGCGCCGGCGGAGCGCTGCGCTCGGCCGAGGATACGGATTACCTGGTGCGCGCCATGCTGGCCGGTATGGCGGTGGAGTATGTGCCGGATATGACGATCTTCCACCATCATGGAAGGCGCGACCGCGGGGCGATCGAACGGCTGCACCGCGACTATCATTTCGGCAACGGTGCGCTCTGCCTGAAACATATGCGCCGCGCCCCGTGGCTGCTTCGTCACTTTTACTGGGCAACGCGGGCGGCCACGCGCGAGCTCTTCGGCGGTCCGCGCTTCGACCAGGAGCTCAGCCTGTCGCACTGGCCGATCGTGCTGATGAACCTGGCGGGCGCGGCGAAGTTCATGGCCCTGGTGCTGGCCGGGCGGCCTGACCGGCAGGAGCGGCCCGCCCAGGAAACCACCGAGGCCAGGGCCGAGGCCGGCGCGCGATGATCGAACCCAAAGCCCCTATCTTGTCGATATTGCAGCGCGCGCTCGGACGGCGTCAGCTCGGCCTGATGCCCGTCGTCGTCGTGCTCGGACTTGCAAGTGCCGCGCTCGAAGGGCTCGGCATCGGGCTGATCATCCCGCTGCTTGGCATCATCATGGGCCATGGCGAGACGACCGGCATGGCCGGCCTCTCCGCCCTCCTGCAGAAGGTCGGCGCCGGGCTAGGCGAGCGTGAGCGGCTGATTGCGATTTCGGCCGCAATCCTCGGCTCGATCCTGCTCAAGAACCTGCTCGCTTTCGCCAATTCGGTGCTGACCGCTCATATCTACGGCAAGGCGAGCCAAGCGATACGCGGCGCCCTGGCCGAGCGGCTGCTCAATGTCGGCTATCCCTTCTTTCTCAGGCAAAGCCCGGGCCGCTTGCTCAACATCATCTCCAGCGAATCCTGGCGGGCGTCGGATGCCATCCAAGGTATGCTCAGCGCGATCGTCAGCGCCTCGGCGGCGCTCATCCTGCTCGCCTTTCTGTTGCTGCTCTCGTGGCCGATGACGCTCCTGGTGATGCTGGGGCTGGCGCTGGTGCAAGCGGCGCATATGGCGCTGTCGGCGCATCTCAGGGCACCCAGCCGCAATGTTTCGGCGCGCAACAGCGCCTTGGCCTCGCAAATGCTGCATCTCGTCCATGCTGGCCGGCTGATCCGCATCTTCGGCCAGGAGGCGCGTGAGAAGGCGGCGTTCGAAAAGGCATCCGACGGCGTGCGGCGCGCGGCCTTCCTGCTCTCAAACCGCCAGGGCGCGCTGGGGCCGCTGACCGAAGTTCTGCACGCCATGCTGTTCCTGGCGGTGGTGATCGGCGCCTGGCTTGCGGGCTTGAGTTTCCCGCTGGTCGCCGCCTTCCTCATCCTGCTCTACCGCCTGCAGCCGCATATCAGAGCCTTGCAGATGACCTGGAGCCAGTTGCAGGGTCTTTCCGGCTCGCTGGAAGAGGTGACCTGGCTGCTCGATCCCGATGGCAAGCCTGCGCCGCCCGAGGGCAGCCGGCAGTTCGCCACCTTGACGAAAAAAATCGCCTTCGAGGGCGTGAGCTTCAGCTATGCCGATGAGGAGCAGCGCGCGGCGGTGCTGCACGCGGCAAGCTTCGACATCGTGAGCGGGCACTCGACGGCGTTGATCGGCCGCTCCGGCGCCGGCAAAACGACGATCGTCAACCTGCTCTGTCGCTTCGTCGAGCCGGATGCAGGCAAGATCCTCGTCGACGGCGCGCCGCTCGGCGAGATCGACCCGGCCGACTGGCGCCGCCACATCGCTCTGGCCAGCCAGGAGCTGGAGCTGGTCGACGGTACGATCCTCGACAACATCACCTATGGCAAGGACACGGCGACGTTCGAGGAGGCCCGCCGCGCCGCCGAGCTTGCCGAGGCGCACGGCTTCATCGAAACGCTACCGCAAGGCTACCAGACGGTGGTCGGCTATCGCGGGGTGAACCTTTCGGCCGGGCAAAGGCAGCGCATCGCGCTCGCCCGCGCTCTTGTACGCGACCCCGACATATTGATCCTCGACGAGGCCACCAACGCGGTGGATGGGCTTTCGGAAGCGGCAATCGTCGAGACGCTGAAGTCGCGCGCCGGCCGCCGCACCACGATCGTCATCAGCCACCACCGCAGCACGATCTCGTTCTGCGACGACCTGGTGATCCTGGAGCATGGTAGAGTGAAGAAACAGGCGCCGTTCACTGAGATGGCGAAGCTTAGTATGGATGAGTTGTATCGGCCGGAGTGAGGAGCCCGAGCAGGGGCTCGCCCGCATCTTCTTCGTCATCACTTCCTCCTCCTATGTGCCGAAGCGAGGACGGTTCTGGCGCAAAGCGGCGTTCCGAGGCGGCCGGAAGGGCTGCCCTACCTTTCCCTGAACGCCCGTGCGAACGAGTCCATCATCGGGCGTACCAGATATTCGAAGAAGGTCCGGTTGCCGGTGCTGATGAAGGTGTCGACCGGGGTGCCGGGATAGAGCTGGTCCGCCTTCACGCCGGGGGGCAGGGCATCAGCGATTTTCAGCCTGGCACGGAAATAGGGTTCGTGGGTGGCCTCGTCGATCAACCGGTCGGCAGAGATCTCGCTCACCGTGGCCGGGACTTCCGGCGTCAGGCGCGCGTTGAGCGCCGACAGCCGGAGCTTTGCCTGCTGGCCGACATGCACCTGGTCGATGTCCTTCGGCCGCAGCCTGGCGTCGACCACCAGGCCCGAGGTCGTGGGCAGGATCTCCATGATCTTTTCGCCGGGCGTGACCACGCTGCCTTGCGAATTATAGGTCGAGGAGACGACGATGCCCGCCGCCGGCGCAGTGATCGTCGTGCGCTTCAGCACCGATTGCGCGGCGCGCATCCGCTCCTCGATGTCGGCGAGGTTGATGCGCACATCGTCGAGCTTCGTCAGCGCCTCCTCGACGCGCTGCGTGGTCGCGCGTTCGGTCTGCGCCTCCGCTTCCACGATCTGCGTGCTGGCCGAGGCGAGGTCCGCCTCGAGCGCGCCGGCTTGGCCGACGAGGTCGGCCTCCGAGCGCAAAAGCTGCGAATATTCCCTGCGGTCGGTAAGGCCCCGGTTCAGAAGGTCGGTCTTGATGCCGAGCTCCTTCTTCACCACCTCGGCCTGCTGCTCGATTGCGGCCTTCTGCGCGTTCAGCCCTTTGACCGACTCGCGATGCATCGCGACGCGCTGCGCCAGGATCGACTGCTCCGACCGGAATCGCGCAAGCCTGGCGTCGAATTCCTTCTGCTGCTCGCGGATGAGGTTTTCGAATTCCTGCTGGAACGGCGCCGGCGCGGGGTCGGCGATCGGCGCCAGCGTGGCTAGGCCGTCGCGCTCGGCCTCCAGCCGCGCCGCGCTTGCCTTGAGCGCGATCCATTGTCTTGTCAGCCGGTTGAGATCGGCTTCCGCGGCGGTCCGGTCGAGCAGGATGAGGTCCTGGCCCCCCCGCACGCGGTCGCCTTCATGCACCAGCAACTGCCTGATGATACCGCCCTCGCGATGCTGAATGAGGATGTTGCCGCTGGTCGCCGCGATCGTGCCTTGCGTGATCACCGCGCCTGCCAGCGGCGCACTCGCCGCCCAATAACCGAAGCCGCCGACCATCAGCGCGATCGCCGCATAGCCGGCGAAGGCCGTGCGCCGGAAGTCGGTGCGCGGGCGGCCGTCGAGGATGAGGCTCTGCGTCATCGTCCAGGGCCCGTGGCGATGCCGTGTGAGGCGCGGATGGTCGGCGCGAACGATCCTGTGACCACCGTGTTCCGCTGCTTGCCCGGCTGGCGCAGCACCTCGGCGCTCGGTCCGAACGCCTCGATCGCGCCGCCGCGCAAGACCATCACACGGTCGCAAGCGGTGGCGATCGAAGGGCGATGCGTGATCACGATCGTGGTGACGCCCGCAGCGCGGGCCGCCGCGAGCACCGTTTCCAGTGCCGTCTCTCCGGCGCCGTCGAGATGCGTGCTCGGCTCATCCAGCACCAGGATGCGCGGATTGCCGTAGAAAGCGCGCGCCAGTCCGATCCGCTGCCGTTCGCCGCCCGACAGCGTCCCGGCGATCGTCGTCTGATAGCCGTCACGCAGCGAAAGGATCAGCTCATGCGCCTCAGCGCGCTTTGCTGCCTCCACGATCGCGGCGTCATCGGCCTGCGCGTCGAAGCGGGCGATGTTGTGGGCGATCGAGCCGGGGAAAAGCTCGATCTCCTGCGCCAGATAGCCGATATGCCGGCCGAGCTGGTTTTCGTCCCACGTCCTGAGCTCCGCGCCGTCGATCCTGATCGTACCGCCGCTCGGCTGGGCGGCCCCGACGAGCAGGCGCGCCAGCGTCGACTTTCCGGCACCGCTCGGGCCGACGATCGCCACCGCTTCGCCGGACTGAATAGCGAAACTCAATCGCTTGAGAATCGGTTCGACGCCAAAGGCGGCATTTGGCGCAATGAAGAAAAGATCCTGCGCCGAAATCGCACCGGTCGGGTCGGGCAAGACGAGCTTGCGCGTCTCTGCCGGTTGCGCCGCGAGTGCGGTCCCCAGCCGCGTCCAGGCACGCCTCGCCTCACCGAGTTGCCGCCAGGAGCCGATCAATTGGTCGAGCGGCTGCAGCGCGCGCGACGACACGAGCGAGGAGGCGAAGATCATGCCGGCCGTCATCTCGCCCTTGAGCACCAGCCAGGCGCCGGTGCCGAGGATCGCCAGCTGGAGCATCATGCGCAGCGCTCTCGAAGCGCCGCTGAAGACGGCGTTGGCGCCGGCCGAACGGTCGTGCAGGACAAGCGCTTCCGCCACATGCCGGCCCCAGGCGCGCGCGGCGTTTTCCACCATGCCCATGGCGCGCAGCGTGTCGGCGTTGCGGGCAAAGACCTGCTCGGCCCGGCTGGCCAAGGCCGAACGCTCCGCCGAGAGCGCATCGTTCCTGCCGATGGCAAGCTGGTTGGCAAAGACCAGCACGACGAGCAGCGCCTCGCCGCCGAGCGTCACCCAGAACAACAGCGGATGGATCAGGTAGAGCAGGGCGAGGAAGACCGGCGCAAAGGGCAGGTCGAACAGCACTGAGACACCGCGCGAGCGGATGAAGGCGCAGACCGAGGCAAGGTCGGTGAGCGGCGACGGCGCATTGCCGGAACCGAGCGAAGCGGCGAACGCTCTGGCGCCAAGCCTGTCATTGACCGTCGCCGCGACGCGCTGCGTGTAGACGGCTCGGACGGCGTCGAGAAAGCCGAGGAAACCGAGCGCCGCGACCGCGATGACCGACAAATACACGAGCGTCTCGACGCTGGAGGAGGGCAGCACCCGGTCATAGACCTGGAGCAGGTAGAGCGGGATGACCAGGAGCAGAAGGTTGATGAGCAGCGAGAACAGCCCGACATCGGTTACGGCGCGCAGGAACATCGGCCGCACGCCGGCCTGCCTGATCGCACCCGGAGTGCTCTCCTGTGACATTGGCTCGACCGCCTAGGCTGTGTGTTCGCCCGTGACGTTCAAATGGCTCTGCTGCAGCTCATCCAGCGTATAGGCGTGGATATAGTCGATCTTCATCTGGGCCGGCGTGGCGAGATGGTCGGGCGGCGCGCCGGCTTGTCCGCCGATCGCGAGATCGACCAGCATGTACATCGGCTTGTTCATGTCGGACGGCGTCGCCGCTTGCGCGACCTGCACGCCGTCATAGGTCCACACCAGCTTGTCCGGGGTCCAAAGGAGGCCATAGGTATGGAAGCCGGCGGTGTCCATGACGTTCACGGTGGATCCGACCGTGGTGTGCTGGCCCGTCTGGTTGGTGTGCGCGGTCATCAGCAGCGAATTCGGTTTCTGTCCGTACATCTCCATCACGTCCAGCTCCGGCGGCCAGGAGCCGTCTTCCGGCAGCAGCCAGAAGGCCGGCCAGGCGCCGGCGTGTTCCGGCAAGTCGGCCCTCATTTCGAAATAGCCATAGGTCTGCGAGAAGGAGTCATGCGTGGTCAGGATGCCGGAGGTGTATTCGTAATTGTTGATCAGCGGCTTGATGTCAGCCGGTGCCTGCGCCGCGGTGATGGTGAGGACCCCGTTCTGCACACTGAACGGATGCACCGAGCTGGTCGGGGCGTAATTGGCGTCGATATACCACTGCAGCTCGCCATTGCGCGTTAGCGTGCTGCCGTTCGGCGCCCCCCACCAGAAGTTGGTATCCCAGGTGCCGCCCTGGCTGTTGTGCAGGTTCAGCGTGTTGAACTCGTCGCTGAAGGACAGCGTCATGCCGGATTTGTCGATCGGCAGCTGGAACTGGTTGGGCTGGAATTTGTCGATCGTGGTGTTCTTGAATTCGAGGATTTCGCCCGATCCGAGGTTCAGCACCACATTAGGCCCCGCCTGGATCATGGCATTGTGGACGGCGGCGAACGAAGTGAATCCGTAACCATCGAGCCGCACAGCATCGTTCGACGCGAAATTGACGATCGAGTCGCTGCCGTTGCCCTTCGCGATGATGAAAACATCCGCGCCGCCGCCGCCATCGATCAGCACATCGTTGCCCGCCCCGCCGTCGATCGTCTGGCCGCCCGCCTTGGCGGTGATGATGTTGTCCAGCGCATTGCCGAAGGCATAGTTGTGGGCGTTGGTGACGACGAGGTTCTCGACATTGTCCGGCAGCGTGTAGCTCATCCATGTGTTGATCGTGTCGATGCCCTGTCCGGCGTACTCGACCACCTTGTTGCCCGCTGAATAGAGGTAATAGATGTCGTCGCCTTGGCCGCCATACATGGTGACGTTGACGCCGCTGGAGGCCCAGATTGAGTCGTTGCCGCTGCTGCCGTTGAATGTCGGTCCGGACGTTGCCGAAAACCAATGGTTGGAAGCGCCGCTATAATAAAGAGGAACGCCTACCGCGTTGACGACGAAACTCATCGGACACTCCTTTCTTGGTGGCGGCTGATTTTCAGGCCAACCTGCAAGCCGGCCTATGGTTCCAAGGATTCGCGTCACAGTACAGATAAAAAATTACCGCTGATCGATAATGATTAGAAATAGACATAACAAGGGGTTTCTAATACAATTTATGCGCGATAATTACACCCCGAATTACTCAATTTTACTCAATATTGCGAGGCTCATGCTGAAATATGGGCAAGATGCCGCGCGTGACCGCCATCGACCAGCGGCTGCGCGCGGTGAGCAAGGGCTGAGTCGCCATATGTTCGACGTTGGATATTCGAGCCGGAATCCGATTTCGGTTTGCTCGACAAAAGCGATCGACCGAACGAACAGCGATGGCCAACGACGTCGCACATCGCGGCACATTGCGCCCAGCCAGCCCGCGCCACCGACGATGCCCAGCCTGATCGAAGCGCTCACGTCCGCAGCCTCCGCTGCAAGGGTGGCAGGGTAGCCGCGCGCCACAAAATTTGACAGCCTCTGTCGGATCGGCTGAGGGCTGCCCGTCCTTGGGGCATCGATCAACGAAGAGAGGATATCGAGACATGCCGAGCACCATTCAACTGCACCGCGTCCTGGCGACCAAGCCGGAGAAGGTTTACCGCGCGTTCGTCGAGGCTGATGCGCTGGCGAAATGGCTGCCGCCAAACGGTTTTACTTGCACGGTCCACGAGTTCGAGGGCAAGGTCGGCGGCGCCTACAAGATGTCCTTCCGCAACTTCACCACCGGCGACAGCCATTCCTTCGGCGGCGAATTTGTCGAGCTGGTTCCGAGCGAGCGCCTGCGCTACACGGACCGCTTCGACGATCCCAACCTGCCGGGCCAGATAGAGGTGACCGTGATCCTTAAGAAGGTTTCGGTAGGCACCGAGGTCAACATCACCCAGGCCGGCATCCCGGACGCCATCCCCGCCGAGGCCTGCTATCTCGGCTGGCAGGAATCGCTGCGCAACCTGGCCAAGCTCGTCGAGCCTGAGATCAACCAGTAAGTCGGAGCAATTCCAGGAAAAGTGCGTAGATTCCGGCGCCCTTCGCCGTAACCTTCTGGTGCGTCAAAATGAGAGCGGGCGGCGGTCGGTCTTCCGGCCGCCGCCTTACCCAAGGTAAGCAAAATTTCACCAAGTGCTGTTAAAAGCCGCTTCCATGGATCGCAACAAGAACAATGACCTGTTTGTCCTGATGGCGGCGCTCGCCGCCATCGCGATCTACAACATTGCCTGCGGCATCAAGACAGGCGAAGTCCGCGGCAAGTTGCATTGGGTCGCTCTGGCGGACGATCCGACACGTTTTTGGAACATCGTGGTCGGCAATTCGATCGTCCTGGTCGCCTCGATAGTCTTTCTGTGGGTTCTCAATTCCCGCAGGCCCGGATGATCTAGGGGCGGCGTCCTCTTTGCCTCACACCGCTCCTTTCACACTGCTCTTGTGATGCCGCCATCGACGCGGATGTTCTGTCCGGTGATGTAGGCGGCTCCGTCCGAGGCCAGGAACGAGATCGTCGCGGCGATCTCATCCGAAGTGCCGTAGCGCTTCATCGGCACGCTGTCGCGGCGCTCGTTCGTCGCCGGCAAGCTGTCGATCCAGCCCGGCAGCACATTGTTCATGCGGATGTTGTCGGGGGCATAAGTGTCGGCGAAGATCTTGGTGTAGGCGGCAAGCCCGGCGCGCGCCACGGCCGACGTCGGGAACATCGCGCTCGGCTCGAACGTCCACGCGGTCGAGATATTGATGATAACGCCACCCTTCTGCTTCTGCATCACCGGCGTCACCAGCCGGGTCGGGCGCACGGCGTTGAGGAAATACGTGTCGATGCCCTTGTGCCAGTCCTCGTCGCTGATCTCGATGATCTGCGCACGCGGCCCGTGGCCGGCGCTGTTGACCAGCACGTCGATGCGGCCCCAGCGTTCCACCGCGCCATCGGTAAGGCGCTTCAGATCCTCATTCGACTGGTTGGAGCCGGTGACGCCGAAGCCGCCGAGCTCGTTGCCCAGCGCTTCGCCTTTGCCGGAAGAGGACAGCACGCCGACCTTGAATCCGTCCGCCGCCAGGCGCCTGGCTGCCGCTGCGCCCATGCCGCTGCCGCCCGCCGTCACCAAAGCTACTTTGTCTATCGCCATGTCGCTGTCCATCCCGGGTGTTTGGGTTGAAAGCGACCCTGTTAGCATGCGCAGGGCAGGGGATGAACCGGATTGGATTGCGCCAAGGCGATTGATAATTGGCGAAGGCGGCGGAACTTGCCAATCTCCCCCACAAGGGGGAAATTGGCAGTTCGAGCACCCTCAAACCTTGAACATGCTCATCAGCGTCTTCGACACTCGCGCGCAGCGGCCGGGCTTCACGTCACCCGCTTTCAGCGGCACGCCCTTGCCGGCAGCCACTGCCGGCTCGTACCAGCCCCGCAGCGCCTGGTCGGCGGCGCAATAGCCCCAGTTCACCAGATCGACCGTCTCTTCGCTGCCTAGGAAATGCAGCGAGGTGCCGATATCGGCAGGCGCGGTGGTGGCGGTCTGCACGAAGGTCGGCTCGGCCGTGTCGGGCTTGCTGGCGATCGACCAGAAGACGCCGCGCGTCGCGGCATAGCCGGGCCGGGTCGCGTTATTGGCCAGGCCACGATCGTCGGCGTCCTTGGCCGCCTGGAAACGCGCCACCAGATCCCGGCGCCTGAGCGAGCGCACCTGGTTGTCGGTGGTGTCGAGCACGCGTTTCAACTGCGAGAACCAGTTCCGGTAGCCGGCGCTCGAAGCCTGCCACGGCGCGCCGGCGTCGCTGACCAGCAGCCAGCGGCAGCGTTTCAGCGCCGGCTCGATGCCGTGATTGTCGTAGACGCCGCCATCGGTGAGCACGGCGCGCCGCGGCGGCACCGGCGGGCCGACAGAGGGGTCGAGCTTGTCGTTCTTCCACGCGAAGGGCGTGAGGTCGAGCCGCAGCGGCGACAGGAAAGGCGGGAAGGCCGAGGAGGCGGCAACCGCGAGAGCTACCGGCAGGTCGGCCTGGTAGGCGACGCCGATGCGATAGTCGGCGATGTAGCGCCGCGACAGCCGGAACAGCGAGCCGGTGCCGAGATTGCTGGAGCAGAACACGAACCAGGGTTTTTCCGGCAGGCTCTTCAGCATCGGCCTTGAGCCGTCGAACAAATGTCTCTCGTAGCAGGCGGCGACTTCGCGCGCCGCGCTCGAAAACGGGTTGAGCAGGCCCTTGAAGATCGACGGCGCGTCGAGGAAGACTTGCGAGAACTCCAGTATCCTGTCCAGATAGATATCGAAATTGGCGGCGACACCGTTGACGAAGGCGAAACGCGGCCAAAGTACCGCCAGCAGCCCGGCGGCTATCGAGCCGCCCGAGACCGAGCTTACCATGTCGAGTTTCTGGAGCAGCCCGGCCTCGTTGAGGCGGCATAGCGCGCCGGCATGAAACAGCATGGCGCGGTAGCCGCCGCCCGACAGGCAGAGGCCGAGATCATAGCGCTCGGGCGCGCTGCCATCCGCGTCCGGTGGTGATCCAGCCGCAATCGGCTCCATCGCGGCCCCCTTGCCTGTCCGTCCGGCGTCCTTAAGCCTGGCTTTGCGCAATCGAGCCCAGCACCGACATTCTTGCAAGTGGGGGAACGCGTAACTTCACAGATTGGAAATCGGCCCGCGCCGACGGACGGGGAGATTACCCGAAGCGGTTGGTACGCAGCGCACGGACGGCGCGTAGGCTTTCGTCAATCTCCAATGGCGCCAGAGGAGATGCCTCAGCCACTCACAGCTCCTTCTCGGCCAATTCCCTAAACCCGTCCGGCACCGAGCGCGGACCTTCCAGCGCTACCGTGCCGTAGCCGACCGCCTCCTTGCCGAAGCGCTGGCGGATCTTGTCCACCGCCCGGTCGGCGCCGAAGCGCGCCAGGCCTTTGCGGCTGCCGGGCCTCAGCTTCTCGTCCGCCAGCCCGAGCGGCAGTTCGAGCTGCAGCTCGGCATGCTCCTCCAGATGCGAGACAGAGATGGCGAGCAGCGAGATGTCCCTCTCGCCCGGATGGGCGGCAAGCACGCCGCGCACCAGTTCCTCGGCGATCTCCGCCAGCATCGCGGTCGCCTGGATCGGGTGGTCGAGGGTGATCGAGCGGCTCACAGCGCGCAGATCGGCGAAGCGTACCCGCACCGTCACTGTGCGCCCGGGCCGGTCCTTGGCGCGCAACCGGCTGGCCACGCGGTCGGCCAGATGCAGGAGCGTCGGCACGAAGACGCGCGGCACTGCCGGCTTCCTGCCGAGCGCCGATTGCGCGCCGGCAGAATGCGCGCGGCGGTGTGCCTCGAGTTTTCGCGGGTCGCGGTTCCAGGCGAGCGCGGCAAGCTTCTGGCCGGCGGCATGGCCGATCAGCCGCTCCAGCGCGCCGCTATGGGTGCGCGCCAGCTGCCCGATCGTCTCGACGCCGATTTCGGCCAGCCTGGCCTTGGTCGCCGGGCCGACACCCCACATCAGCGTGACAGGCAGGTCGTGCAGGAAGGCGAGCTCGCTGCCGGGCTCGACCACCACCAGCCCGTCGGGCTTGGCTACCTGCGAGGCGATCTTGGCCAGATGCTTGGTCCGCGCCACGCCGATCGAGATCGGCAGACCGAGTTCGGCCTTCACCCGCTCGCGGATTTTTCGCGCGATCTCTTGCGGCGATCCGAACAGATGCGTGCAGCCGGCGACGTCGGCAAAAGCCTCGTCGATCGAGATGCGCTCGACCGCCGGCGTGAAGTCGTCGAGCACCTTGATCGCGGCGTCGCCGAGGCGCTGGTATTCGGAAAAATGACCGCCGACGAAGATGAGATGAGGGCAGAGCTCGCGCGCTTTGCGGCCCGGCATGCCGCCGCGCACGCCAAAGATTTTCGCCTCATAGGAGGCCGCCAGCACCACGCCTCCGCCGACGGCGATCGGCTTGCCACGCAATGACGGATCGAGCAGCTGCTCGACCGAGGCGTAGAAGGCGTCGAGGTCAGCGTGCAGGATGGTGGCGGCCGCGGCGGTGTTCGTGGCGGCCATCGCGCGCTCCCTTGGCCATTTGTGTGGCATTGCAGCATTAGCTGCGTCTTTTGTAAGGGGAATTAACGGAACATAAAGAGAACAAAAGAAGCTCTTTGTCAAGCCACCACGCTTGGCCGTGCAGGTTTCCACAACTGGGGACGCAGCCACAGATAGAACGCCGGTTGTGCGCATGACCTTTGCGCGGGACACGCCGCCGCAGCATGAGGAGGGATCGCCTCGCGAGGCGATCCTTCCTTCGCTTCTGAACGTAAATTGCGACTGTCTGCGCTATGCCGGCTTGGCGTATTCTTCGGCGCTCAGCACCTCGATGCATTGGAACGGCTGGTTGCCTTCCACCCAGGCGTCGTGGCCGGGCGGGATGGTGTAGGAAGTGCCCGCCTCGATGGTCTTTTGCGTGCCGTCGGTCATCCGTACGGTGATCGAGCCGGACACGGCATAGCCGACATGCGAGACCTGGCAGCTGTCGGTCTTGACCACCGGCTTCACGCATTCGGACCATTTCCAGCCCGGCTGCATGTTCATCCGCCCGAGCGTATAGCCCGGGAGCCGGACGATCTCGACACGCGTCTTGGCGGGCGCGCGGATCTCATCGGGATTGTTGTGCGATTTGGATTCGAGTTTCGTCACCTTCATTGCAACTTCGGCCATGGTATCCCTCCCATGTGTGAAGCGGCGCCTGACGTTGCGATCGTCGGCGACCGCGAGTGTATTCAAAAGCCTTATTATGAGCGATTGCTAATTAATAGAGGTGACCGCGAGCTCAGCCGAACGCTTGGCGCATTGTCGTGGAAGGTGGATATTCCAGGCCCTCGGGCGACGGTCCCGGGCCATCTTCGGACCGAAGTCCCATCGCACGAACGCAGAGGCCCGACACGCCTATTTTCAGGAAACAACGACGGCACCAAAATCATTGGCTAGCAAGCCGCCGGACAAAGTCCCTTCATCGGCGGTTGACCACGGCGTGCCCGCTATTCCTGCGATATGGCGGGCACGCCTTTCCCTGAAACCGCTCCTGGAGTTGAGGGCCGTGCAACCCGGTAAGATGATCGCCAATCTGTTTGCCGCACTGCTTCTGGCCGGCCTGGTCGGCGGCGTCTTCTTCGTCTTCGGCAGGCCGCTCTGGCCCGAGCGCCAGGCCCGTATGGTGATCCTTCTCCCGGTCGATACGATTGCGACCGGATCGCTGCGCCGAGCCTGCCTCGAGCCGTGCCTGCCGGCCCGCTTCGACCTCAAGCTCGCGCCCGCCAGGCCGCGCGGATGAAGCCGGGCGCGGGAACCAGTCCGCGCCCCGGGCCGTTGACGGAGCGAAGGGATGGCGCTGGCGGAGGCCGCCATGGACAATTTCGAACTCATCGATCTTCTGTGCGTCATCGACGCCTGCGTGAGCGACCGTTCGGCCGGCCGTATCGTGCCGATGTCGAGGGCCGTCGAGGAGTTGCGCGTCCTGACCGGCGATTTCGTCTCGTCGGATGAGGATGCGGCCAACGCCTTGACGCAGGTCGCTCTCAAGCGCGGCTGCGCCGTGCTCTTCGACGAGCGAGCGGGTGCGGATATTGTCGGCTAGGCGCAATCTCGTCCTCCTCCTGGCGGAGGAGGTTGGTGCTCATTTCGCCAGGGTGATCATCCGGCCCGCATACGCCGCCCGGCCTCCGAGTTCGGCCGTGCAATCCGACTTCACGGCCGAGTTCCCCGTCATCGAGATGGTATCGCCGACCAGCCGCAGGCAACTGCCCTGGGCGTTCATGTCCGAATTTCCGGCATAGGTGATGACGGCGTCCGGGGCGTAGATGAAGCCGCTGACCACGGAGCCCGATCCGCCGTTCAGCGTCAGCGCCTGTGTGTTGCCGTGAGCCTGGTAGATGGTGATTCCGGCGTAGGGGCCACTGGTGGGCGGCGACAGGTTCACCTGCTCGTTGGCGTTGATATAGAGTTGTGAGTTCTCCATCAGGAAGATCGTCACGCCCTGGCCGCTCAGGCTGCCGTTGCCGCCCGGCTTTATGGTGACGTTGCGCATGATGTAGGTGCCCGGATTGAGGGTGATCTTTCCCGACAAGGTCTTGTCGCAATAGGTACCCGGCGAGAGCGTCACCGTTTTGCCATTGGGCACCGGCAGGCACAGCGTATAGGCGGGAGGAACGACGTCGGCCAGCGGATCGAACGAAGCATACTGGTTCTCATGCGGCGCGCCGCAGGAAAGCGTGGCGTTCGGCGGCGTCAGCCCTTGCGTGCCGCCGACTGTCGAGACGCAGCCGGCGCTGACGATCGCCGATCCGCCGCGATTGACGGCGTCGGGCGCGTCTGAATTGGCCGCGATCACGCAGCCGTTCATCGCCACATTGGTCGAGCCCTGCAGGTTGACCGCGCCGTCGGCGTGCTGATCGAGCGCGAGCACGCAGGCTTGCGCGCCGGGCTTGAGCTTGACCGAGGCGGTGCGCGTCGCCTGCCAGGCCGGCATGCCGCTGATGAAGGCCGGCCGGCTGACGCTCGACGACAGCGAAATGAAATAGGCGCCCGGACCGCCGCTCGCGCTGGCCTGGAAGGCGGCGAGGCTGCCCGATAGTTCCTGCGCGTCGGCTGCGCTCATATTGGCGGCGAAGAAGGTCTGGCCGAGTTGCTGCACGTCGCTTGCCGACATGCCTGGCAGGTATTTCGTGCCGATCGCCAAGCCGGCCGCGTCCAGCGAGTTCTGCAACTGCGCGGCGTCGTCGCTCGTGCCTATCAGGTCGATGGATGCCGCCACGCCAAGCATAAGCGGCACCATGGCGACCGCGGCTGCGATCGCAAAGTTGCCGCCCCTCGATGCCAAAAAACGTCCCAACATGGAGCTCGCCCTCGTCATATGTCCGAGAGTGATATGCGCGCCGTCTCTACGGTCGATTTCCAAAATAGATAAAATGCAGAGAGAGCTAAAATGCATGGTTTTACCGACGCTTAAACCTTAAGTCCGATCTTTTATAGGCCTTAAGTCTTAGTGCGTGCGGCGCAAGGCGGAGGCAGCGGAGCGCTAGGGTCCCACCGGCAAAAATCGAGCGAAATAATTAGGCATTCGTTCATACGGCAATGATGACGTAACGGCTGGGATAGCTTGGGTGCGCTCGGCCATGGCCTTTTCAGGTCGGTTCATCAGAAATCTTTTTTCTCGACGCGGCTCTCGACGCTTTTGCGAAGGCAAGAGCGGCAATGTCGCCACCATTTTCGCGCTCACCCTGCCGGTCGTCGTCGGCGGCGCCGGGCTCGGCGTCGAGACCTCCTACTGGTACTATTCGAGCCTGAAGCTGCAGGCGATCGCCGACGCGGCCGCCTATGCCGGCGCGTTGGAAAAGATCGCCGGATCCAACACGGATGCCATCACCGCCGCCGCCGCGTCATCGGCCGCCTCGAATGGCCTTGGTGCGGGCACCATTGTCGTCAACACCCCGCCGGCGTCGGGACCGAACACGGCCAAGAAGGCGGTCGAGGTCATCCTCAACCAGGATCTCGACCGGATCTTCACGTCCATCTTCACTCAGACAAAAGTACCGGAGCGGGCGAGGGCGGTGGCGCTGATCACCGACGCCTCCAAAGCTTGCATCGAAGCGCTCAATCCGTCGGCCTCCCAGGCAGCACTTTTCTCCGGCAGCACCAGCGTCAAACTGGCCGGCTGCGTCATCATGGCGAATTCGATCGCCAACGATGCCATCAAGGTGCAGGGGTCGGCGGGGCTTCAGGCCGATTGCCTGATTTCGGCCGGCGGCGTCGTGCTGAACAATCCGGTGCCGATGGTCTGCAAGGCCCCGATCACCCAGGCGCTGCCGGCGGCCGATCCGTTCGCCAGCTTGCCGGCTCCCGCGACCACGACCCCATGCCAGAAGATCAACGGCAACAAGACGACGCAAACGATCCAGCCCGGGACCTACTGCAGCGGCATGAGCCTCAACGGCAACATCACGCTTTCCCCCGGTGTCTACGTCGTCCAGGGCGACTTGAAGATCAATGCGGGTGCCGTCATCCAAGGCAGCGACGTTACGATCTTCATGGCCGGCAGCAACACTGTCAGCATGAACGGCAACGCCACCGTGACGCTGGCCGCCCCGACTACGGGCACCTATTCCGGCGTGCTGTTCTATGGCGACCGGACGGGGACCGCCGCGCAGAGCACCTTCAACGGCACCGCGACTTCGCTTTTGACCGGCGCGATCTACTTCCCCAGGCAACAGGTCAACTATCTTGGCAATTTCTCGGGCGTGAATGGCTGCACCCAGGTCGTTGCCGATACCATCCAGTGGTCGGGCAACTCGACCATCAACCAGGACTGCTCGAGCCTCGGGATGAAGGACATCCCGGCCGCTCAGGCGGTTGCGGTGGTAGAGTGAAATCCGCTGCCCGTCGACTGATGCCGGCCATTCGCGATGAATCGGGCATCGCCGCGGTGGAACTCGCGTTTGTCTTGCCTGTCTTGTGCGCGGCCTTGCTCGGAATCATGGACGGCTGGTCCTATGTCGCGGGTTCGCTGTCGATGCGCGCCGGTGTGAAAACGGCGGCCAACCTCGTGATGGCTGGCTCCGCTGACGACAGCGCGACCCAGACTGTCGCGCTGTCGAGCTGGGAGAACAAGCCTTCCGACGCGCAGGTTACGATTAGTCGCATCTATAAGTGTGGGACCACCGTGGTCGATGCGTCGACCTTATGCAGTGGACCGAAAGCGCCGTCCGTCTACGTCCAGATTCAGGCATCCGGCACCTGGATCCCGCCCTTCACCTTTGGTCCATACCCAGACAATACCGCGATCGGCCATGTGCAGGTGGTCCGTGTGCGCTAAACAAAGGCTCCGGCTTTCGGCATTTGCGGCTAATGAGGCGGGCGGCGCCGGTCTCGAATTCGCCCTGGTCGCGCCTTTTCTCATCATGCTCCTGTTCGGCATCTTCGCCTTCGGCTGGTCGATGAACAGCGTATCCAGCGTGCGCTACGCGCTCGAAGCCTCGGCGCGCTCCCTGCAGCTCAACAACACGCTGACGCAGGCCGACATCCAGGCCATCGCCACACAGAAGCTTCAGGCGCTTGGCCTGCGGAATGTGAACGTCACCATCACCACCGATCCGGCGAGCGGCGGGTTCCGCATGGCACACGTCAACGCCAGCTATGCCTTTGTCATCAGCTTTCCCTATTTCAGCAATTACCCGATCAGCTACACCACCTCGGTGACCGTGCCCCTGGTCAGCAGCTAGAGGGACGAACGGATGTACCTTAGGATTCTCTAAAAAGCTGCAAGGCTGGCGCCAGCCAGGAATGCTAGGGGTTGCTGTCATCCAATATCAGGAGCGCAGCCATGACCTCTCTTGTTGGAAGCCAGCACGGCCCAGGCGCCGTGCATCAAGCGAGCAGACCCCAGGCGTCGGAAACTTTCCCGGGCAAGCGCGCCGAAAGCGTCGGCCACCTCGCGAAAGCCTCGGTCTTTGAGACGGACATCGGCGAGCCGAATGCCCAAGGAAAATCCGCGTCCCGGATCGCCCGGATGGACCTGACCGTGCTTTCCCCGACCGGTTCAGGCGAAGGTCAGGAGCCGGAGACGGCAACCGACACGCCGACCGAGACTGATGGCACGGAAGATCCAAATCCTTCCGCTTGATGGCCGGCAAAAAGCCAGCCCCACTTGTGCCTGGTGGCTAGCAGCCTTCCGTTGTGGTTTTCATCTGGCCGGGAGCGTTGGATTTGGCGCTCGTATCCTGTTGGCCAGGCGCCGCCTGCTTGGCACTGCCGGTCTGTTGCCCAGGCGCGCAGTCCTTCGCTGAATTCGAATTGGTCGAGTTCGTCGTGGTCGTGTCTGTGCCCTGGCTGCTGGGCATCGTCGTTGTGGTGGATGACGATGTCGATGAGCTGCCCGATGTCGTGCCCGACTGCGCCGTCGCCAGACCACCGGACAAAGCAACAAAGGCGGCAACGAGAAGAATTCGTTTCATGGTGACTGTCCTTTTAGGCAATGTCCCTTCGCTTGTTTAACCCCGACCTTTCGGCAGGGTTCCAAAGGCGCAGGTGATCCGATTGCAGGGGATTGTCGCGGCGGCAATTGCCTCTTGGGACCATGGTCTGGCGAGACAAGGGCCTTCTTTGTTCCAAACGGCCCACAGATTCTAAGCCCTTTGTATTTACGTTAAATTTCAACGGGTTAACCTGGTATTTTGGGAAAATTGCGGAGAGGCCGCGGCTATGCTCTCATTTCGCGACCGCAGTTGCTTAAAGTTTATCCGACGCCATTAGGAAATTCTCATAAGAGGCTGCCTAGCGGTTGGGCCATAGTGACAATTCATCTGCGGAGAAGCACAATGACATTGCGAAAGACACTTCTGGCATCCCTGGCCATTCTCGCGCTCGCGACCGCCCCCGCGCTTGCCGGCGCCGGCGGTAACGGCGGCGGCCACGGCAATGGCGGCAGCCATGGCGGCGGCAACGGAAACGGCGGCGGCAACGGAAACGGTAACGGCGGCGGTCATGGAAATGGCGGGGGCAGCGGCAAGAGCGGCGCCTCGCACGGCAACTCGGCCTCGGCTCCGGGCCACAACAAGAGCGCCGATGCCAGCGCGTCGGATGACTCGACCGATGACGCGACGACTGACGATACGACCACGTCTGCCACGCCCAAGGACAAGAACATTCACGCCAAGCTCGGCCGGCTGAACTCGCTGCAGCGCAACATCAACGCTTATATGAATTCCAAGAGCAAGAAGTTCGCCGGCGTCCAGGCTTACGTGACGCAGGCCGCGGCAGCCAAGAACGCCCAGGCCAACCTCGACGCGGCAAACGCCCAACTGGCCGCCGACCAGAGCAAGCTGGCCGACCTCACTCAGCAACTCGCCGACCTCAACGCGACCGACACAACGGGCTTCACGCCCGAACAGCAGGCGGCTCTCGATGCGCAGATCGCTGACGTTCAGGGGCAGATCGACGCCCAGAACGCGGCAATCAGCACCACCGATGCCCAGGCGATCGCCGATGCGCAGGCCGCGGTTGACAGCGCGCCGCCTCCCACCGATGCGTCGCTGGACGCTGCCCTTGCCGACATGGCCAACAAGCCAGTCGACGCCGACGTCACCGCCTGGGCCAAGGATACTTTGGCGGGCAAGATCGACGCGCAAGCCGCGGCCACGGCGACAACCACAACAACCCCATAAGGCCGGACGAACCGACCGGAGGGCGAGCGAAAGCCGCCGGGCCTCGCCCGGCGGTTTTTTGTTGACAGGGCGACGGGCGCGCCGTCTCCTGCAGAAAAATGGCTCGCCTCAGTCGAGACGAGCCAAAGCGGGAGCCCCATTGCCGGGTGCTGATCCCGCACCAGGTTGCCACCTGTTTTCCGGGTGGCCGGCGGTCGAAACCGAGACGCCGGCTTGCGGACGCTCTACTGCGCGCCGCGGGATAATATATCGTGCTACGACATGTTTATCGCCGGCAGGGCGGGCAGGCAATCCCTTTGATCTCGCACCGGCCAGGAACGGACTGCATCACACAAGAGCAAGCTCCGGCGGTGCCTTCATTCGCGACTGCCTTTGCCGTCGCAAGCCGTGCCAATTGCGGCAGTGCGCCAGACCTCAGTCGCCTTGTATTCGATGGCGCACAGCGCCTAAGTCACCGATGCTGTTCTGCCCTCCAAGGCGCATGGCATGCTCCGCGGCCCCGGTGGAACCGCCCAGATACGGGAGGTGAGGAGAGGACGGTCGATTCCTGCGGGATGTAGCTGTTCCTTCGTCGTGCCCGCCGCTGGTTCAGGCCAGCAGGCGGACCTTTGACGATCAGGGCGACGCAAACCGGGCTCATTCGGCGTGATCGAGCAGGCGGGTGGCGTCAGGGCGATTCCGGCCCTGCTTGACCCCGGCGTGATCTATGCCTTCCACGGTGATCGCGAACGTGCCGTTCTCCGTCCTGCCGATGAAGCCCTTCGACTTGAGGTACCACAGGTGGAACTCCAGGTGCTCGCGGGGGCAACCGGACAGGCGCTCGAGTTCGTCGTCGCCGATGCCCGGATTGTTGACGTCCCGCCGGCGCCTCACATAGAGAAGCGACAGCAGATTGGCCTGGATGACGGAATCCCGCTCGATGCCGCCGCCGTCGCGCGCTCCCTCGGTGAGTTCATGACGAAGACCCAGATGCTCGCGGTAAAGGATATCGTATTGAGCCCGCTTGACGGGGTCGCGGAGTGTATTGTTGGCTTCAACGATCTCGCTGAAGCGCGATTCATTGCCGGTTTCCCGATTGTCGGGGTGATAGCGCATGGCAAAGTAGCGGAAGATCCGCTCGATGGTCTCGGAATTGGCGTTCGGGCTTATTTCCAGAACTTCGTAGTAGTCGATGAACATGTAATCGCGCTTCCGAAATTACGGAAACCATTCCCCCAAGCCCAAGCATTGCCCAAATGCTGCGCGCTTGCAAGGTGCCGGTCCCAGTCTCGAACCGCCAAGGCCGGCGCGAATGCTCGCCATACGAAAATGTAAGATTGTGGCCACAATTGCGGGAGCTTTCGAGCCAAATTCGGCCATCGTCCTCGCGACTATTCAACAACGTTAAGGCGTAGGACGCCTTGTATTCAGGGAACGGTCGCGATGGAAACCAGACGTGGATATTCAATTTTTCAGATCGCGCTGCATTGGCTGATTGCAGCGCTGGTTTTATTTCAGCTCTTCTTCGGTGAGAGCATGACGGTCGTCGTGGACGCCGCCGAAGACGGCCAGCCGGTATCGGCCACCGACCAGGCGCTGGGCTCAGCTCATTACTGGGTCGGCCTGTCCGTTCTCGCGCTTGTGCTTGTTCGACTGGTCCTCAGGCTGGTATCCGGCGCGCCGGCCCCCGCCGGTCATGGATCGAGATGGATGCGGGTCGCCGCGCATGTATCGCACGGCCTGTTCTATGTGCTGTTGCTGGCGACGCCGGCAATCGGGCTTCTGGCGTTCTATCTGGGCGACCCTTGGGGTGACATTCATTCGCTTGCCAAGCCGGCATTCATCGTGATGATCGCTGTCCACGTCGTGGCGGCGCTCTACCATCAGTTCTGGCTGAGGGACGGGACGCTGAAGCGCATGCTTTCGCCCGCCGGCTGATTGGGGAGATATGCGGGCCGGCGGCGTCTTCTGTGCGATGGCCGATCGGCAAAGGCTAGCGGCCGCGTGTCGGAAAACCTTTGCCCCGTTGCGGTGGAATAAATTCCGGGCTTTGTTACGCTAGCTCTGCTTGGAATTCAGGTGGCAACCTGGATGGAGCCGACCTCAAGCCCGGCTCCCTTTTCGGCTCGCTTCGAAAGAGGCGAGCCATTTTTTTGCAAAACCGCCGCCAAACCTCGCGGCTTTCGCCCGAAGGCCGCACCGACTTAGGTGCGTCATGGCTAATATCGCTCGCACGATGTAGACTGCGCAGAGTCGGGTTTACAAAGGCATTGGGAGGACAACAAATGCCACGGGTATCGGAACTCTTCTTCAAGACGGCCATCGTCTTTCTCGTCCTGGGCGTCGCCGCCGGACTACAGATGGCGATTTCGGGCGATCACGGTGCCTTTCCGGCGCATGCTCACATCAACCTTCTTGGCTGGGTCACCAGCGCCATTTTCGGCGGCTACTATGCGCTCAACCCGGCCAAGGCCGAGCGCCGCATCGCCATGATCCATTACGGCCTCTATACGGTCGGCATCGTGATCATGCTGCCGGCGCTCTACTGGATGCTGGCGGGAGGCCACCCGGAGATCGAGCCGGTCGTGGCAATCGGCTCGCTGATCGTGGCCGCCGCGGTGCTGGTCTTCGGCTTCGTCGTCTTCTCGTCGACGGAAACGGTGCGCTCGGCCTCACCGGCCACCGCGCGCTAGCTGGGCGAACCGAGCAGGGATTTCAGGCGCGCCGGCTACAGCCTCCGATCAAGGAGAGCTGCAGCCGGCGTTTGGTTGCGCCGCATCGATTTTGTTGATGGCGGCCCATCGCCGATGCAAAGCTAGTGGCGGTCTAACGGCTCCGATGCAACGGATGGCGCCTCGGGCCCCTGGCGCCGAGGTGTAGCATGGCCTTTGCGGTCGAATTCAAGAGGCAACGTGCCGGGCTATTGCGGCGTGGATGCCTGTCGAGAAGGAATAGATGATCGGTCCGCGGCCGGAACCGACGCAAAGCGATCAGGGAAGCAGTTTCGGGAACAGCCGCAAGATGAGGGCGTGGATGATGCCATCGCGCTCGAACGGTCCGGGCATCTTGGCGGGTGCCGCGCTTACGTCCGCTTTGCCTTCGTCGGTTACGCGGGTCTCACTGTGCACGAGCCAGAGCACGGCCACGAAATAGCCGGCTTGCAGAGCCACGGCCGCCAGGAATGTCCAACCGATCGCCATCCAGACAGATCCCGTGGACATGAAGGTCCAGCCGAGGATCACTAGAAGCGTGCCAACCATTCCCACAAGAAACTGCGGAAAATACATTTGCCCAACCGAGCGCCGCGACCATATTCGGCCATCAGCGATCTCGCCCATTTCTCTACCCATTTTGACCCATGCACCTTTTCCGGGTGGACCGCAAGCTTGAACGGTTTGCCGGCGGCCCCATTGCCCTTTCGTCCGGCCCCGACAGGGACCACGGACGCAGGACTTCCGCTGTGACAACTGGCAATTGCGCCGGATCGTTCCCGAGCCGGCGACATTCAAGTCATGCCTAATGGACCGCAGCGTTATGCGGGCGACTGCCTGCCGGGTTTAAGATGCCTCTCCATGCAGAAAGGCCCGCCACCTGGGCGGGCCCTTATCCGCTATGCTGACCGGATCAGCTCAGGATCACTACGATCTTGTAGGTGTCCGGGTCGACGATGACGATGCGTCCATCGGCCAAGACGAAATACTCATAGTTTTCATAAGCCGGAACGATCTTGACGATCCGGGCCGGCAGACGGTGCAGACGCACCTTGTGGCGCGGCACCTCGACGCCGACGGAGATGTCGAAGCTGACGTCGCGAACCGGTTCGACATGGCTCTCATGAATGACCTGCGTGATCTGCGTCCTCTGTTCCACCGTCACGTTATTGATCGACGCCGTCTTGTTCTGGTCGGTCTCGACGTTGGTGTTGCCCTGGGCGTTCCGCTGGGTGGTGGTGGTACCGGTCTTGCCCTGGGCGTTCTGCTCAGTCTGCATCTTGGTGGTGCCCTGAGCGTTCTGCTCGGTGGTCGTGCCGGTCTTACCCTGAGCCTGCTGATCGGTCTCGGTCTTCGTCTTGTCCTGGGCATTCTGCTGGGTCGTCGTACCGGTCTTGCCCTGGGCGTTCTGCTCAGTCTGCATCTTGGTGGTGCCCTGGGCGTTCTGTTCGGTGCTGGTGCCACTCTTGCCCTGCGCCTGCTGCTTCTTCTTCTTCAGCTGTGTGTTGTCCTGGGCGTTCTGGTCAGTGTTGGCGCCTGACTGACCCTGAGCCTGCTCTTCGGTCTTCATCTTGGTCTTGCCTTGAGCCTGCTCTTCGGTGTTTGCGCCGGCCTTGCCCTGGGCGTTCTGCTGGGTTTGCGACTTCATCTCACCCTGGGCCTGGCCGCCCGCCTTGCCGCCCTTTTGGCAATCGGCCGTCCCGGCCGTGCAATTGTTGTCGCCGCCGCTCGGCTGCGCGGACTCGGTCTGCGCCATCGCGGCGCCGCAACCGACGCCGAGCGCGATCATGCTTGTGATCAGCAGATGTTTCATTGGATTTTCTCCTCGGAAAGTCGGTCCCTTCGGATGGGTAACCCAGCCCGAAACGCATTGTTCCGAAATTGTTGCCACGGTCGGAGGCGATGGTCGCGGAACACGGCGGCAGCTGTTTTTGCAGGCGCCGGTCCAGTTTTGCAGGAACAAGGGTAGACGAACGGCGTTACGGCAATGCCGACCCGCTGTGGAAAATCGCAGGCGCAGCATTCAGGCGATTCGATTCAGATCCACATAGGAGAGACGACCAATGAAAATGCACCTCACCTCCGCCGCCGCTGGCTTCCTGCTGCTTGCTGGTATCGGCGCGGCTGCCGCGCAGGATGTCGTGATCGCGCCGGAGCAGGAAACCGTGATCAAGGAATACGTGCATAAACAGCCGTTGGCCTCGGTCAAGGTTCCGGGCGTCGAGCTGAATATCGGCAGCACGCTTCCCGACACGGTCGAATTACATGAAGTGCCCAACGTCAAATACCGTTACGTCGTCGTCGATAACCGGACGGTGATCGTCGACCCTGGTACCCGCAAGATCGTCAAGGTCCTCGATTGATCGACAGCGCATCAAATCGGATGGCCCGCCGCCTGGTTACGGCGACGGGCCATTAACCGATTATTATTTTGTTACCATGTGCTAACGGAACCTTCCCTCAGCGCTTGAGTTACCGGCTCTGGTTCACGTTGTCTCATAGACAACACAAACCAGTGGCAACGTGAAAATACGGGCGGTGGCGAACAGTACGGGCGGGGCGAGGAGGAGTTTACCAACATGTCGAAACGAGAAATCGGAACATCTCGTTCGCTCGGGATGCGTGTTGCCCATCTCAAAGCCAGGATGCAAGACGCCCGGATCACCGAGCATGAAATGAAGGCTTTCCAGAAGGTCGCGGCGATCATGGGGGGCGGCGAGGGCTCCCTACGCATTGAGGCCGACGATCTGATCGCTGCGTCCTTTGTTGCCGAGGCGCTGGGCGAATCGGCGCCGAACTGACAGCGGCCACCAGTCGAGATCCCGGATCGTTTCAGCCCGACCGTCAGCCGGGAAGGCGGCGGTCGGCAGGCAAGATGGACGCCAGGAGGCGCCGAGCTTGCTCCCAGGATCGGCCGGCCAAATCCCAAAACTTGCAGGACAACGCCGATCACATGGTGTGCCGAACGCGTCGAGGCTGGGCCTAGCCAGGCACGTGCCGGTTTGGTGCCCGGCTTTCGCGTGCCCGGATTCGCCTGATCTTTGCTTCGCGCAGCACCGCGACGGGATCGGCGCCCGTCCATTCGATCCCGGCCTTCCGCGCGAAGACCAGGAACGCCTGTCGCGCCTTGTCGAGATCGATCTCTCCGCTCCGCGCCGCCTCACAGGCGCGGAATGCGTTGGCGTAGCTGCCGCCCCGCATGGCCTGGGGCCATTCCTTGAGAAAGTTCTGCATCGCGGTAAGAGAGGCGATCTCGCGCTTGAAGCCGGCACCCACCGCGATGGCCACGGGGGGGCGAAGTTCGATGTCGCTTCTGATGGAGCCTTCCTGCATGACTGCGGCATCCTTAGGATTTCAAAGACTTGGGCAGTTTCAATGCCTTCCAATGCGGAGCCGATGCGAAGGTTCCGCCAAATCAATTAGTCGCCGCTGACGGAACAACACCCTGCCGGCGGCGTTTGCCCCGGGAGCTCCCATGTTCGACCTGCTCGTGTTTCCGCCCCTGCGGAGGCAGGGCGGAGCTCACCAACGCAACAGGAGAGAAACGATGAAAACCACCCTCATTCCAGCTGTCGCCGGCTTGGCTCTGATGGCCGGCATCGGCATCGCGGCCGCGGACGAGGTGATCGTCACCCCCGAGCAGCAGACCGTGGTCAAGGAATATGTCCACAAGCATCCGATCGCCTCGGTCAATGTGCTCGGCCTTGAGCTTGGCGTCGGCTCGACCGTGCCTGACACCGTCGAGTTGCAGCAGGTTCCGGACGTCCAGTACCGCTATGCGGTCGTCAACGACCATACGGTGCTGATCGATCCCGGCACGCGCCGCGTTGTTCAGGTGATCGAGTAGATCCAGCCTGGAAGAGCCCGATCCTCCGAAGCACTGGGCAAGGATCGGGCTCTTTTCGCATCCGGGCATAAGGCCCAAGATAGGGCAGTGGTTTGGGAGGCAACGAAGCGCGGAAGGAGTCGTTGCCATGCATCATCCACACGTCGAATCACCTGACATCGCACGCCAAGTCGACAAGCTTTTGGCCGAGCATAGGACTGGCCTACTGTCGATGCACGAGGCGATTACCCTGCTGCGCCAGCGCACGGGGACCGACCGCTCTGACGCGGATTTAGCCGGATTGATTACAAAAAAGGCAGCGCATCTGGGCATCGCGGTCGTTACCGACGGACACTGAGCGAAATTGCCGTCCAGGTCGGTCGCTTGTTCGTGATACCGAAGACGACACGCGAAAATTCGGCTAATGTTCGCGCCGGGGAACCGTCCCAACATCAGGAGGCGACAGTGACGGACGACAGGCACGAACGCATTCGCCAGCGCGCGCACGAGATCTGGGAGCAGGCCGGCCGGCCCGAAGGCGCTCATAAGGAGCATTGGGACCAAGCGACGGCCGAAGTCGATGCGGCCGGCAAGCCGAAAGCCAAGAGCCCGAAAAAGGCCGCCGCCGCCAAGGCCGACAAGCCGAAAGCGGCCAAGGCGGAGAAGCCCGCCAAGGGCCCGGCAAAGGCAAAGTCCCCCGCCAGGAAGACCAAGGGCTGACCGCCAGCCAAGGCCTGCCCCCTTTTCACCGGATCATGTGACGGTGCGACGCTCCGTGTGAGAACTGTGCCCGGAGGCTATACCGACCATGCGCAAAGTCGTCTTGATCATGACCATGTCGGTCGACGGATATGTCGTAGGGCCGGTGGGAATGTCGACGGGCGGTTTTCCTGAACGGCAGAGCTCAAGCGGTGGAAACTCGATCGCATCAGTCGCGCTGGCACACACATCATGGGCCGCGTGAGTTACGAGGAAATGGGCCCGTACTGGCAAAAATCCGAGGATGCCTATGCCGCGCCGATGAACGTCATCCCCAAGGTCGTGTTTTCGAAAACGCTGAAAAAGGCAACTTGGCCAGAGTCCACTATTGCGAAAGGTGACCTGCACGAGGAATCGCTAATTGAAAAGCAACCCGGCGGCGAAATTATTGCGGGGCGGCGCAGAGTTCGCTCAGGCGCTGTCGAAGGCAGGTCTGATTGATGAGTATGTCATCCTGACTCGGCCGATCCGCCTATGGCGGTGGCAAACCGCTATTCAGCGGTTTGACGGACGCGCTCAAGCTAAACGTCCTCGTGACGGCCGCTTACGATAACGGCACCATGCTTCGCATCTACGCTCCCCGCTGAACCGTCACGACCTCTGAGCGAAGGCTTCGGCCATGGCGGCCGGCTGACCGGCACGCTCGGCGTCGCCGCCGCCAGCAGCCACGCCGGCGGCATGCGGGTTGCAATTAAGCTATAAGAGGAGGCTATCGCGTCCCTTGCTTTCCGGCGTATCGCGCGACCGCGCAGAGGAAGGCAAGCGCTGCCATGTCGCAAGCTGCGCGTGACGGCGACGGACCTTTGGCGAAAAGGACCGCGTCGGCAACCGGGACCGTCAGGCCATGCTTGCGGGCGAATGAAATGACTTCGTAGGGCTGATCGTCAGGCTGTATGCCGATGTCGATTTGTTGGTCCATCAAAACGAAATTCCTCCCTGGTATACGGCTTTACCCTCCTTCGCCTGCGCAGAATTAACGCCCGGCCGCTCGCCCGCGTCCACCAATTGGCGATTGTGTGAAACGATGCATTTTTCGAGGCCCAGAGCCGAGGGTTGCAGCGGCATGATTGTTCGCGTCGCTGGCGGCCTTGGAGTTCCTTCCCTTCTCTAACGGAAGAGGTCAAAACGCTCTCACCACGCATCGCTCGATCGGGCAAACCTGACCCCCGCGGCGATCATCGCGCTTTCGCATTCGCTGATCAGCCTGAGGTTGCGCAAATACCGCGCCGCCGTCTCCGGCAGCCAGGCCGCGCACGCCTCGACGTAGGCGCGGCCATGCACCAGCGTGCCGGTCGAAAGCCGCTCCTCCTTTTCGGCGATCACCTTCAGATATTGCCGGATGAAGCGGATGTCGTCGGCGATGTCCTGGCTGGCCATGCGCCAGGCGCCGGCAAGGCGTTCGCGCTCGGCGAGCGGCAAAGGCGACAACAACGGATGGGAGAGGTCGGCAAAAGCGGCATGGTTCGCGGTGTTCAAGCAAATCCCCTCAAAGGAAGGGAAGTATCGTACTTTACGTACGAAAAGCAATCAAGCGAGATTCGTACAATTTGAACGACAAAATAGGTTAGATAAAGCAGTTATAAGAAAACTACAAAAATCTTATAACCACCGGCATCTCCCATAGGGAGATGGGCGGTTGGCCCAACCGACACCGCAAAAAAGCGCTTTCCCAGCACCGCAAACAGTGCTTTAACCCGGCCATCCACAGGGGTGCTCCGTACGGTCGGGGCTGAGATGGTGGCGGCAAGCCTCCGGACCCTAAAGCTGATCTGGATAATACCAGCGGAGCGAGGCGGGCCATGTTTTCCGGCGCACAGATTTCCCTTTATCCCATGGCCGACGATTTCGTCGGCGTGATCCTTGGCGCGCTTGGCGCGCTCGATCCTTACCGCGACAGGCTGAGGATCGAAACCGACGATATCTCGACGCTCCTGGTCGGGCCGCCCGAGGTGCTGTTCCCAGCCATGCGCGACCTGTTCGTGGCGGCCGCCAAAAGCGGCAGGCACTGTGTTCTGTCGGCAGCCGTCTCGCGCGGCTGCCCCGGCGAGCCGGATGACCCGATCTGCCGCTCCGAGGAGATCGGCGGCCCGGCGATCCCGCTCGACGACCGCAAGCGCGCCGCGCTGCGCGCCGTCGGGGCCATGCTTTCGACCAACCAGCCGGTGGCGGCGCAATTCTCGCTCTATGTGATGGGCACCGGCGACCACATGGACGAGATCTATGGCTGCATCGATTTCCTGAAGCGGTCCGGCGTCTTCGAACGCTCCAAGCATTTTTGCACCAAGCTGCGCGGCGACGCCGGCGCGGTGTTCGCCACGCTGAACGAAGCCTTCTGCCGCTTCGGGCCGGGCGCCGGTCACGTGACGCTCGACATCACCATTTCGGCGAACAGCCCAACCGCGGCTTGAGCGCAAGCTCGATCTATCGAGGTAGATGTTGTGGCTGTTTGGCTTGATCCATTGCGTGGGGGAGATGCCCCCAGTCCCATCTCGCAGGAGAGAGGGGAACCTCTGGAGATTGGCGAAACCCGAGGTGACGGCCAATCTCCCCCCTTGCGGGGGAGATGCCCGGCAGGGCAGAGGGGGGTGCTGTCCCGCCGGCCTTTCAACTGGTTGCGCACGCGGCGTTCGCCAACCGCTCCCGCACAACTTTCGAAAGCTGGCGTTCCGTCGCGCCTCCCTCTGGCCTGCCGGCCATCTCCCCCTTTAGGGGGGAGATCAGCCTTCACCACGACCGTCGCCAAGATCTTGCCCGCTGCGCTGGCTTTCGCTCTCCTTCTCGTCGCTTGGGAGCTCTACGCCCGCCTTGGCGGCATCGCCCCTACCGTGCTCCCTGCACCCTCGCGCGTGCTGGCGCAGGCCTGGGAGAACCGGGCGGCGCTGGCCGACAACACGCTTCCCACCATCCGCGCCACGCTGGCGGGCTTTGCATGCTCGCTCGTTGCCGCCTTCATCCTCTCGGCGCTGGTTGACTTCTTTGCCCCCTTGCGCCGCGCGCTGTTCCCGCTCCTGATCGCCAGCCAGACCTTGCCGCTGGTGGCGATCGCGCCGCTGGTGGTGCTTTGGTTCGGCTTCGGGCTATTGCCGAAGATCCTGCTCGTGGCGCTGGTCACCTTCTTTCCGATGATGGTGGCATTGGTCGAGGGCTATGCCGCCACGGCCAAGGAAATCAGTCAGATGCTCGCCGCCATGGGAGCAGGGCGCCGGCGCATCTTCTGGCTGGCTCGGTTGCCGTCGGCGCTGCCCTATTTCTTCGCTGGACTGCGCATCTCCATCACCTATGCGGTGGTCGGCGCCATCTTCGCCGAATATGCGGGTGCCGCCAAAGGGCTCGGCATCTATATGCTCAACGCCAAGAACAATTTCCGCCCCGACCTGGTGCTCGCCGCCGTCGCGGTCAGTTCGGCGCTCACGCTCACGCTGTTCGGCCTCGCCGTGCTCGCCCAGCGTCTCGCCATGCCCTGGGAAAATGCAAGGAGCGAAATGGCGGAGCGCTATGGCGACAAGCCTTCCCGAGAGGGCCGGCCATGACCCGGCTCGAGCTCCGCAACGTGCGAAAAAACTTCGGCATGCTCGAGGTTCTGGCGGGCATTTCGCTGCATGTCGAAGAGGGCGAGTTCGTCTCGATCCTTGGCCCCTCCGGCGCGGGCAAGTCGACACTGTTCCAGTTGCTCACCGGCGCGATCCGGGGCGAGGGCGAGATGCGGTTCGACGGCGCGCCGCTCGATGGCGCCCGCTTCGCCTTCATGCCGCAGCGCGATGCGCTGATGCCGTGGCGGCGCGTCATCGACAATGCGACGCTGGGGCTCGAGGTGCAGGGCGTGAAGCGCCGCGCGGCGCGCGAGCGCGTGGCCCCGTTGTTCGCCGAGTTCGGCCTTGCCGGCTTCGAGCGCGCCTGGCCGACCGAGCTGTCCGGCGGCATGCGCCAGCGCGCGGCATTGCTGCGCACCGTCGTGCAGCAGCGCGACATGCTGCTCCTCGACGAGCCGTTCGGCGCGCTCGACGCGCTCACCCGCGCGGCCATGCAGCGCTGGCTGGAGACGATGTGGCGAAACCATCGCTGGACGGCGCTGCTCATCACCCATGACGTGCGCGAGGCGGTGCTTCTGTCCGACCGTATCTATGTGCTGTCGGCGCGGCCCGCGCGCGTGGTGCGCGAGGTGGCTGTGCCGCTGCCGCGCCCGCGCACCGAGAGCACGGCGCTTGCCCGCAAGACGGCCGCGATCGAGGCCGGCATCCTCGACATTTTGCTCGGCGCCGCCGAACCGATTTCCCGACCATCCGATGGAGAAAACCGATGACCGACTTCACCCGCCGTCAAGCGATGCTTCTGGCCGCCAGTCTGCCATTTGCCGGGACTGCTGCACGTGCCCGGGGCGCCGCGCAAAAAATCACCGTCGCGCTCGACTGGACCGTCAACACCAATCACATCGGCCTGTTCGTCGCCCGCGACAAGGGCTTTTACCGCGATGCTGGCATCGAGGTCGAAATCCTGCCCTACGGCGACACCGGCTCGGGCACGCTGGTGGCCAGCCAGGTCGCCGATTTCGGCATTTCCGGCTCGCTCGGCCTGTTCACGCAAAAGAGCGCAGGCGCGGATTTGAAGGCCGTCTATGCCGTCGTCCAGTCGGAGACCGGCCGCGTCGTCTTCAACGCCGACCGCGCCGCCATCAAGACTCCGAAAAATCTCGACGGCCTGACCTATGGCGGCTTCGGCAGCGCCTGGGAGAACGCGCTGATCTCGACCATCATCCGCCATGACGGCGGCAAAGGTGAGTTTTCCACTGTGACGCTGGGTACCTCGGCTTATGAGGCATTGGCCAACGGCGCGGTCGATTTCACGCTGGAAGTCTCGACCTGGGAAGGCGTCGAGGCCGGACTGAAAGGGCTCAAGCAGCGCAGCTTCCGCTATGCCGATTATGGCGTGCCGGACGAGCACACCACGTTGATTGTCTCCAGCAACGCCTTCCTCGCCGCCAACCGACAGGCGGCCGTGGCCTTCGTCCAGGCGACGCGGCGCGGCTACGCATTCGCCGTCGATCATGCGCAGCAGGCGGGCGAGCTGCTGATCGCCGCGAACAAGGATACGCTGACCAACCCAGCGCTGGTGCAAGCCTCGCTGAAGGCGCTGAACGACGGGCACTTCCTGAAAAGCGCGGACGGCGCCATCGGCACGATGGACAAGGCCAAGATGGAGGCGATGGGCGGGTATTTGTTCGCCTCGGGGATCCTACTGGATGGCAATGGCAAGGCGCTGAAGCAGAAGCCGGATCTCGGGGCATTTTTCAGCAACGAGTTTCTGGGTGCCTGAGAGGACGCAGGAACGCAGTGTCGCGCCGGAACCTGCCGGAAATCCGGTCCGGTGCCTAATTCTCGACGATGGCAAGAAGCAGCGCGGTCTTAATGTGCCACCCGGGTTCGCCATGCATTACCAGGGCGGCCTCATAGAATTTCGCCATGGCCGGGCACAGACCCGGGAAGTTCTGGTTGATGTTCGAGATACCCTCCATCTCGGCCGGCGTGCCGCCGATCTTGGTGAAAACGTCGGCGACCAGCGACCAGTCCTGATCGCTAGGCACTGCCGCCGGTAGGCCGCTTCTTTTGGCGGCGCCGAAGGCGCGGAACAGGGTGGCGCCGATCCTGTCCAGGTCAGCCCGGAAATCGTGGCCGGGCGCACTGATCGCGTCCGGCCCGTTGCGCAGGTAATTGTTGCAGGTGGTCGGCGTTTCGCGCGCCATGAGATGATTGAGCATGTCGAGTTGCGCCGAAAGCGCTTCCGAGACGTTGCTGTCCGGCGCCGAAGGTAGGAGCGGTGCGTATCTGTGCCTCAGATCGGCGACCGCCTGCCTGCTGGCATTGCGCACTTCTGTTTGGTTTCCGGTCTGGGCCGCGGCAGTGATCTTGCGCAACATCGCATCGTAGTCGTCCGGAAATTCGCGGGCGATAGCCTCGAAGATCTGGAGATCCTGCTTCCGGATTTCGGCATCGATGTCGGCGGTGGTTACCGGCTGGGGCGGCATCTCCACTGATTGATGGTGATGATGTCTGCCGCCGCCGAACATCGTTGGCATCACTTCAGCCCCAACGATGCTGACGGGGACGACCGCCGCCACTTGCAACCATTTCCAAGGTGACATCCGCCTGCGCTCCGACACCCTGCTCACTCTGCCCCGAGACTTAGCGCCTTCTTGCGGTCGGCTTCCGCACGCTTGCGATTGCCCTTGGCTTCCCACACCGCGCTTCGCGATTTGTACGCGGCAGCGAAATTTGGCCTTAACTTGATCGCTTGGTTGAGGTCGGCGATCGCGCCGTCATAGTCCGCTTTGCGGGCGCGGATCGTGCCGCGGCCCGAGTAACCGAAAACATTGTTGCCATCGAGTCTAAGCACCGTCTCGAAATCGCTGAGTGCTCCTGTGTCTTCATGGAGCTTCATGCGGAACGCGCCCCGACCGGCATAGATCCTTGCGTTCGTTGGATCGAGGCGGACGGCGTTTTCGTAGTCCGCCGATGCTCCGTCATAGTCCCCCCGGTAGCTGAGGACGCGGCCGCGATCGCTGTAGGTGTCGCCGATGTCTGGGTCGATGGCTATAGCCTGGCTGTAATCGGCGATGGCGTGGGCATAATCGCCCTTCGTCTCCCAAAGGATGGCGCGCGCTACATAGGCGTCCCGGAAGGCGGGAAACAGCACAATCGCTTTGCCGTACTGCGCGATGGCGCCGTCATAGTCGTTTTTGTTGTCCAGCACCTGAGCCTCGTTGAAAGCCGCCCTGGCTGCGGATGGGATGCTGCCTGCCGAGGTCGCCGCTCCGCTCTCGATCTTGCCTGACGTCTTTGCCTTCGCGGCCAGTGCCAGCTTGCGGCCCTTGCGGGCGTCGGCATTGCCTGGCTGCAGGCCGAGTGCTTTGTCGAAATCGGCGATGGCGCGACCGTAGTCCTTCTTGTCCGCCAAAAGCTTGCCGCGCGCCACATACATGGAGGCGTCCTGCGGCTTGAGATCGATCGCCCGGCCATAGTCGGCAATGGCTTTCTCGGGATCGCCCTTGGTCTCAAAGGTGAGGGCTCTACAAAAATACGCATCGCGCGACTTCGCGTCGATGCCCATCGCCCGTTCGCAATCGGCGATGGCCAGATCGAAATTGCCCTTCTTCATCCATGTCAGGCCGCGGCGGACATAGGCATTGGCCAAGCTCGGATCGAACTGCACGGCCTTGTTGTAGTCGGCCATAGCCCGATCGTATTTCTGCAGGCGGAACCACAAATTGCCGCGGCCGAAATAGCCGACCACGTTTTCGGGAGCGAGCTTGACGGCTAAATTGTAGTCGGCGGAGGCGCGGTTGTTGTCACCTTTCGCGAACCAGTCGCTTCCCGCAGTGAAGGCGGCCAGCGCAATTTCTGTATCCGACATATTTCGATTGGCTTGCAGGATCGCCTGCTGCTCGGCTTTCGCGGCGACTGCTTCCGCGCGCCGGCCGCCGATATCGTCGCGGTCGGGGTCAAGCTTGATCACTTGTTCATAGTCCGCGACGGCGCGATCATAGTCGCCGATATCTTTGAAGGCGTCGCCGCGTAATGAATAGAAGAACGCATCGCCCGGCTTCAGCGTTATGGCCTTCGTGTAGCCGTCAATAGCGCGCTCCGTTTCACCTTTGGCCGCCACCGTGGCGGCCAACGTGGCGACGATGTCGGCATTGTTGGGATCGAGCTGGGCGGCCCTTTCGTAATCCTGCCTGCACCCGTCGTTGTCGCCGGACTGCGCCTTAGCCATCCCCCGGTGATAATAAGCAAGGGCATCGTCCGGGGCGAACTCGATGGCCCTGCCGTATTCGACAAGCGCCCGAGCGAATTTGTGCTGCTTGGTTAGCTGGTCGGCATGTTCAATAACCACCGCGACATCGGAGCCATACGCTTTGGAGGCGTCGCCGGCAGGCTCGGGCGCCTCTCCGCCGGCCTCCAAAGCCGCCCTGCGGCTGGCGGCATAATCCGAATTGCCGGGGTCGAGCCGGAGCGCTTGGTCGAAGTCGGCGATGGCGCCGTCATAGTCTTGCCGTCCGGCGCGCGCCATGCCGCGCCCATAGTAACTGGCGTCATCCTTGGCATCGATCCCGATGGCGACCGAATAGGCGGCGATGGCGCGCCCGGCGTCGCCCTTTGCCTGCCAGGCCAAGCCTTTGCAGTAGTGAGCTTCGCGCGCCTTCGGGTCCAGTTTGGCGGCTCTGTTGCAGTCGGCGAGCCCGCCGTCCACGTCACCCAACATTATCTTCACAAGACCCCGGCGAAGATAGGCCGTGGTAAAAGAAGGGGCGAGTTTAATGGCCGTGTCGTAATCGGCAATCGCTTGGGCGTAGGCGCGTTTGTTCACAGCCGCGTTGCCCAGGCCGAAATAGGCGAACCGGTTGTCGGGATCGAGCGCGATAGCCCCATTATAGGCGCCGATCGCTTCATCATATTGGCCCATGTCCAGCCAGGCGTCGCCGCCCAGGATCAGTTCCACTTCATGCGGGTCTCTCGCCTCGATAGACTTCTCGGCAAGGTCGTCCGTGGCGGCGAAATTCAGCACGACCGGTGGCATGCCAAAAGCCGCGGTCGCAGACTTCGGACTGACGATCGCCGGTCTTGGCTGCTCCAGGTCTGCCGCCGGCGCAGCTTTGCCCTCATCACCGGCAGCCTGCTGGTCGCAGCTTCCCGACCGTGCGCGATCCAGTTCGACGGCGCGCCGGCAATCCGCCGCCGCACCGGCCTGGTCGCCCTTGAGCGTCCTGGCGCGGCTGCGGCCGAGATAAGCGTCGGCATTTTTGGGATCGAAGCTGATCGCCTTGTCGAAATCGAGCAGTGCGCCGTCGACGCCATATTTTGCCAGACGCGCTCCTGCGCGTTCGACCAATATCCTGGCGGCGGCCTGATCCTGGGCAGCCTGGTCCTGTGTGGTGGCGACCGGAACGGTTTGGGCCATGAGCGCGGCGCACGCGTCGGCACGTTTCGGGTCCAGTTCGACGGCGCGCCGGCAGTCGCTCGCCGCAAGGGCATCGTCTCCTTGCGAGGCCGCGGCGACCGCCCGGTCGTAATAGGCCTCGGCGTTGTCGGGATCGAGTGATATGGCATAGCCGAAGGAAGCGATCGCGCCCGGCACGTCGCCGGAGACCTGCTGCTTCAATGCATCCTGGATTTGCGCGGCAGCATCTTTGGAACGGATCTGCCTGCCAGTGGCCTCCAACTGCTTGGTCAAAGCGGAAAGATCCGGTTTGGACGCCGTTTCCACCGCAGGCATCTCGGCGTCGGCGGGTCCCGCATCACAATCACCGGCCTTCTCCGGCTTGAGCGCGATGGCCTTCCTGCAATCGGCCGCCGCGCCGGCAGCGTCGCCGCGCCGGGCTCGTATCAGCGAACGGGCGAACCAGGCTCCGGCATCGTTCGGATCAAGTGCGATCACCTGGCCGAAATCGGCAATGGCGCGTTCGTCGTTGCCTTTGCCCGCCCAGGCGACGGCTCGGTAGTAATAGCCGTCGACGTTTCCAGCATCGAGCTCGATCGCCTTGTTGGCGTCGGCGATCGCGCGAACCCACTCCTTCTTGTTGGCCCAAGCAGCGCCGCGTTTGGCATAGGCGTCGGCGCTCCTGGGGTCGATGCCCAGCGCAGTGTCGTAATCGGCAATAGCACGGTCGAATCCGCCCTTGGCAGCGTGGGCGATGCCGCGGTTGACCAAGGCGGTCACGTCCGTCGGATCGATCCGGATCGCCTCGTCATATGCGGCGATCGCCTTTTCCTGCTCGCCCGTCGCGGCCAAGGCGGAGCCGAGTTCGGCATGCGCCCTGCCGTTTCCCGGATCAGCCTCGATCGCCTGCTGGAAGTCGAGGATGGCCGCGTCAACCTTACCCTTGTGCAGGAAGGCCGAGCCCCGGCTGGAATAGGCTTGGCTGTCGGACGGCTCCAGGCTGATCGCCATGTTGAAGTCCGCGATCGCCCGGTCGTCGTCCCCCTTGTTGGACCAGTCGGTGCCGCGATTGAAATAGGCCGAAGTCTGCTTGGGATCGAGCGCGATCACCTCGCCATAATCGGCGATCGCGCCATCCCAGTCTTGCTCGTCGTCCAAGGCCATGGCCCTGAAGAAATAAGCCTTGGCGCGCAAAGGGGATGCCCCCGTGACGTCCTCGGCAATCACGCTGCAGGCTGCTATGCGGCGGTCGGCTGCGACTTTGGCATCGCCGGCGCTTTTTTCGTCGCCAAAACAAAGGGCAGGGTCCTTGACAACAGCGAGCGCTGGCTCGGTCAGCCCGACAAGCACCAGCATCCCCGCCAGGACTATCAGCGGCCCGCGCAAAACCTCACCAACAAGCACGCGCAAAAACGCGGCGATGCGGCATGACATTGTTGATCCTCCCCCCGGAGTTACCACGGCTGCTGCGACGGACGCTTATATAGTTCTCTTTTTGTTCCTCAATGCAAGCAAAAATTGCAAGGGCTGAATTTATGCGCTTGGCCTGGTTGGACAGAAGGACAGAAGGACAAAAGGGGCGGAGGATCGTGACCTTTGCCGGACGACACCGGCCTATCCCCTCACATATCGATCATCGACCGCTTCACCCGTCCGATGATCGTGATCGCCCCCTCCAGCTCCGGCGGCGGAATGTCGAGGTAGGATGCCGGCTGGAAGGGCGGGTTGTCGTTCGGGCGCCAGCGCTTGTAGGTGGCGCGTCCCGTCTCGTCTGAAATCACGTAGCAGCCATTGGTCACCAGCCGCTTGTCGCGCAGGTTGACGAAGATGATCGAATCCGGCGGCGAGATCTTGTTCATCGACGGCCCGTCGACACGCAGCGCGATCCACTCGCCTTCCTCGAGGTCGGCGGTGGGGATGGTCGGATAGTCGGAGAGGTTGACGACGCTGTCCTGGCTGCCGAGCTCGCCGGCGCTGATCCACGACACGATCGGCACATCGATGGTGACGGGCGAGGGGGCGAAATTGACCGGCGCCGCCTCTGCGCCATCCCCGTTGAACAAGAGCCAGCCGGGATCGACGCCGAACAGCCGGCCGTACTTCTCCGCCGCCTTGCGCGACAGCGGCCGGTTGCCGTTCTCGTGGCTGATCAGCGTGTTCTTGTTGATGTCGCGCAAGGCCCGCGCCGCATCGCTGGGCGAGGCATAGCCGGCCTGGGCCCGCGCCTGCTGCAATCTGTGCCGAGAATCCATCATCGTACAAAATGCCTGAAAATTATCGTCCAAAGTGTACGATTTCGCTTGCGCGTATTTCGTACATAACGTACGCTTAGCGCATGAATGAACATCCCGCAAGCATTTCCGCACAGCCGATGATTCCGGTGCCGCCGACGAGCATCTCAGGGCTTATCGATTCCTGGCGGAGCATCGACGCGTTCGCCGCCACGCAAAAGGAGGCGGCATGAACGCGTTGCCTTTCCAATTCGAACCGTCTTTCCCGTTCGAATCGCCTGTCGAATTCCAATCGTCCGGACCGTCCTCCTCCCCGGTCCGGGCGCATTCCGGGGCGCTTGCCCCGGATCCGGCTGAACCGCCCGCACCCCGGTTCACCGGAACGGCCGGAGCCGTTCCTCCCCCGGCTCCGGCCCCCAATTCGGGCATAAGCTGCATCCGCACAGAGGACGGCACCGTCATCCTGTTCGACCGGAAGACGGGCCGCGCGGTGTCGGGCCTGACGCGGGCTGCGGCCGAGGCCGCTCTTCTCCGCCTGACCGGCGCGGCGCCAGAGCAATTCCAGGAAAGTGCGAAGCGGTTTTCCGTCCGGAATTGCGCCAAGACAACGCTGCCGGCGCCGCCTGACCTTCAACGCCTTCGCTGACCTGACCACCAAACGGCCTCGCGGCCGAACCCTGGCGCCTGGCCTGAAGCCTGGCGCTTCGCCCCAAGCGCTTCGCAATCAACGGAATGAGCAGATGGCAGCCGCCTACACCGAGAAGGAAATCGACGAGATCGCCGCTTTGCTGAAGGAGGGGCTGTCGGCCTCGCGCATCGCCGGCCGCTTCAGCGCGCTGCGCGGCAGCCCGGTCTCGCGCAACGCCATCATCGGCATCGTCCACCGCAACGCCGGTTTGAGCGCCATCGGCTTCGCCAATCCCAAAGGCGGCCGCGCCGGCGGCAGGCCGAGGAAGCACGCCCGGCCGGATCGTCCGGGCAGGCGGGGCAGGGCGGCGGCCGGAGGCGTGACGCTCTCCGAGCCGGCTGCGCTTGCGCGGCAAGTGGAAGACACCGACGCTGCCACAGCCAATCTCCCCCCTTGCGGGGGAGATGTCCGGTCCACCCTCCGCAGCTGCTGCGGAGGACGGGCAGAACAGAGGGGGTGCTGTCCCGCAGACCTGTCCGTCGATGGAACCGTCACGCAAGCGAATGTCGTCGCTGCCCGCATTCCGCCCAAGCCCAAAAAGCCGAAGCTGCGCAAACCCGCGCGCACCCTGCCGCCTGCCTGGCTCGCTCCTGGCACCCGCGAAAAATCCGAAGCGCATCTATACAAGCTCCCGGCGCCGCCGCCTTCGATGAACCCTGGCCGCCAGCCGCATGTAGCGGCCATGCGCTTTCTCGACTGCCTGTTCGGCCGCTGCCGCGCGCCGCTCGATCTTGCGCTGCGCGAGGATGCCGAAGCCGATCTCGTCGGCACGCGCCCGGGACCGGACATGCTCTGCTGCGGCCTGCCGACATCGGCCACGCGCTCCTACTGCGCTCATCACCATGCAAGGTTTCACGGCCATCGCGGGGGAGGGGTGTGAGAGGCGTCCCGGCAAGATCAAGGTTCCTCGCCCCACGAAGTGGGGAGAGATGGCTCGGCGAAGCGGACGGAGAGGGGAGCGCCGTACGAAGGCCCCCTCTCCGTGC
>NZ_JAIUHI010000025.1:0-63100 GCF_020165035.1 Mesorhizobium sp. CA6
TCCTCGCCGATGGTCTTGTTGGAATCTTCCAACGCAGCCAGCGCCGAACCCTTGACGATCGGAATGTCGTCGCCGGGAAATTCGTTCTTCGACAGAAGCTCGCGAACCTCGAGCTCGACCAGCTCCAGCAGCTCGGCGTCGTCGACCTGGTCGACCTTGTTCAGGAACACCACGATCGAGGGCACGCCGACCTGGCGGGCAAGCAGGATGTGCTCGCGAGTCTGCGGCATCGGGCCGTCGGCGGCCGAAACCACCAGGATCGCGCCGTCCATCTGCGCCGCACCCGTGATCATGTTCTTCACATAGTCGGCGTGGCCGGGGCAGTCGACATGGGCATAGTGACGGTTGGCCGTCTCATACTCGACATGCGCCGTCGAGATCGTGATGCCGCGCGCCTTCTCTTCAGGTGCTGCGTCAATCTGGTCATAGCGCTTGTATTCGCCAAAATACTTCGTGATCGCCGCCGTCAGCGACGTCTTGCCATGATCGACGTGACCGATCGTGCCAATGTTCACATGCGGCTTGGTGCGCTCGAATTTACCTTTTGCCATAGTCTCTTTCCTTGGACGGCCTTGACCTTCAGTTCAGTCGAATGCGGGGCGATTAGCGAGAACGGCTGAAAAACACAAGTACCTTGTGGCTGAGCGGATTCTTGCTCGACCCGAACCAATGGTCGATTTCGGTGGGATATGGCGCGGATATAGGGCTGCCGCGTGTAAAATCAAAGCTCCGTGCTGGCCCATTGCCGCCACGACGCCGCTCTGATCTTGTTCGCCGGATGCAGTTCATTCCATCCAATATCCGCGGCCCGCTGTTCATGATCGTCTCGACGGGGTCCTACCTCGTCAACGACACGATGATGAAGCTCGCCACCGTCGGATTGCCGCCCTATGAAGTTCTCCTGCTGCGGGGTGCTGCCGCCACGCTGTGGGGCGTGCCGCTGCTTCTGATGCTGGGCTATGCCAGGCAGATCCCGCTGCTCTTCGAGCGCAAGGTGCTGCGCCGCAACCTGTTCGAGCTGCTGGCGATCCTGTGTTACGTCGTCGCTTTAGCCAACATGCAGATCGCGGATTCCACCGCGCTCGGGCAAGTCACGCCGCTCATCGTGCTGGTCGGCTCCTCGATGCTGTTCGGCGAAAAGATCGGCGCCACGCGCATGGCGCTGATCGGCCTTGGCTTTGTCGGGGCGCTCATGGTGGCGCAGCCGACCATGCAGGGCATTTCGGTTTATGCGCTGCTGGCGCTCGGCAACGCCGCCTTCGCGGCGGTGCGCGACCTTGCCGGGCGCAAGGTGGGCGCCGAGGTACCGGGCATGATCGTCGCCATCTCCGCGGTCGTCGTGGTGCTGGCCGGCTCAGGCGCGGCGCATCTCGTCTCCGAGCAATGGGTAATGCCCGAAGGACATCATCTGCTCCTGATCGCCGGCGCCGGCCTGTTCCTGATCTTCGGCCATTTCTTCATCTTCATGGCCTACCGGGTCGGGCCGACAAGCGCGGTCGCGCCTTTTTATTACTGCTTCACCGTCTGGGCGGTGATCTCGGGCCTGCTGGTGTTCGGGCAATTCCCCAACGCGCTCGCCGTCTGCGGCATCCTGCTGGTGATAGCCAGCGGTCTCGCCATCGTCTCGCTCGACGAAAGAAAACGGCGGCTGGCCATGGTCGCCTGACGGCGCGCCTCCAGCCTGGGTCGACCCGGTCGGGTCGACCTTCAACAGCCTACTGGCTGTTCCCTGGCCTTCTACAGCGTGCGCTTGCCCGAAAACTGGTGATAGGCCCAAAGCACGACGATCGAGCCGATCACGGCCACGATCAGGCTCCAGATGTTGAGACCGGTGACACCCGACGAGCCGAAGGCGCTGAAGATCAACCCGCCAACGATGGCGCCGACAATGCCGAGCACGATATCCATGATCATGCCCTGGCCTGTCTTGTTGACGATCTTGCTGCCGATGAACCCGGCGATAAGGCCGAGAATGATCCAGCTGATAATGCCCATAATTCCCTCCAAAATTCCCCCGCCGCGCCATCATGGTCACATGATTGTCAAAAGCTCAAGTCAGCTTGAAATTCCGCCTGTTTGCGCCATTCTGGGGCCGGGTGGACTTGGCTGGACAAGGAGATCCATTATGGGCCTTTTCGACAATGCCGTTCCGGGCGGCAACATCACCAAACCCCTGATGATCGCGCTCGGCGCGCTTCTGGTCGGCAAGATGCTGAGCGGCAGAAGCGAAGAGGCGGCCGCGCCGCAAGCGCCGGCGCCGACGCCTGCGGGAACCGACGTGTCCGCCGATGGCGGCCTGCTCGGCGGTCTCGGCGGCCTGCTCGACAAGCTCAAGAACGCTGGCCACGGCAATGTCGCCGACTCCTGGGTCGGTACCGGCCAGAACCAACCGATCAACCCGGGTGATCTCGGCTCGGCGCTCGGGCCCTCGGTGATCCGCGAGATCGCGCAGCGCACCGGGATGAGCGAGCAGGAATTGCTGCAGCAGCTCTCCACGGCGCTGCCCGGCATCGTCGACAAGCTGACGCCGAACGGCCAAATCCCGCAGCACCATCAGGTCGTTTCAGCCTTCAACAGCTAGGGAAATGGCCTGCTAGCGCGCCGCGTGCCACGGCGCGCGGCGTTTCATTTGAGGATTCTCGGGAAGAAATCTGGAGCGGGTAGCGGGAATCGAACCCGCATATTCAGCTTGGAAGGCTGCTGCTCTACCACTGAGCTATACCCGCGCCTTGCACTGAGGTACCGGATTCATCCGAAAAGCGCCACGCATTTTCGGTCCGAGACTTTTCGTTTCAGGGCTTCCGGGCCGGCAGTGGTGGAGAGGGTTGGATTCGAACCAACGTAGGCTAAGCCAACGGATTTACAGTCCGTCCCCTTTAACCACTCGGGCACCTCTCCAGTCTGCCGCCGGAGCCATGCAACGAGGCATTTCCGCCGATCCGGAGCCCGAGTAAGATCTTCTCCGAAATCAGCGAAGCGCCTTATGGCGGCAAGGCCGGTGGGTGTCAACCGGCGCGGCCAGGGTTTTTCGAGGATGTTCGGCATTCATTTGGCCAGCCCATATCCTTAGCCGGACGGGACGGCTATAGAGGCCGCCATGAGCGACGATAAAAGCAACAAGTCCGGCACGCGCAAGGACACCCACTACGCCAAGCTGAGGCGCGCACATCGCGACCAGAAGGCGGGCGGGCCGCCGGCATTCCGGCCGCGCCAGCCGGTGCCGCCGGGCGAGGCTGCCGCCGACGGGCTGGTGCGGCTTTACGGCCTGCATACCGTGCGGGCTGCGCTCGACAATCCGCGGCGCAAGATCAGGACGATGCTGGTGACGCGCAACGCCGCCGAACGGCTGGCGATCGGCGACCTTGCCGCCCTGCCCTTCAAGGCCGAGCTTGTCGAACCGAAGGACATCGACAGGATCACCGGATCGGACGCCGTGCATCAGGGCGTGCTGATCGAGGCCGAGCCGCTCAAGCCGAAGCGTCTCGACGCGCTTGGCGACACCAGGCTGGTGCTGGTGCTCGACCAGGTGACGGACCCGCACAATGTCGGCGCCATTCTGCGCTCCGCGGTTGCGTTCGGCGCCGGCGCGCTGATCACGACTGCCCGTCACAGCCCGCAGGAATCGGGCGTGCTGGCGAAATCCGCTTCCGGCGCGCTCGAGCATATCGACCAGATCGAGGTGAAGAACCTCGCCGACGCGCTGGGACAGCTGCACGAGGCCGGCTTCCAGACCATCGGGCTCGATTCGGAAGGACCGGCCGAGCTCGAAAAGACCTTCGCCGGCGAGAGGATCGCGCTGGTGCTGGGCGCGGAAGGCAAGGGCCTGCGCCAGAAAACGCGCGAGACGGTGACGACGCTCGCCCGCCTCGACATGCCCGGCGCCATCCACTCGCTCAACGTATCGAACGCGGCGGCGGTGAGCCTTTATGCGGCGAGGAAGTTCTTGGTGAGTGAGTAGTGAGTAGTGAGTAGTGAGTAGTGAGTAGCTACGTCACGAAATCCTTGCTAACTACTGACTACTGACTACTCACTAATCACTATTCCTACTCACTCCTATCCCACTTCATGCCCCGCCATCCGCTCCAGCGTCCTGACCAGCGCGGAGTGATCCTCCTTGGCGCCGCCATTGGCGGCGCAGGAATTGAAGAGCTGCTGCGTGGTCGAGGTGTTGGGCAGCGACACACCGAGCGCCTTGGCGCCTTCCAGCGCCAGGTTGAGGTCCTTCTGGTGCAGCTCGATGCGGAAGCCGGGCGCGAAGGTGCGCTTGATCATGCGCTCGCCATGCACTTCGAGGATGCGCGAGGCGGCGAGCCCGCCCATCAGCGCCTGCCTCACCTTGGCCGGATCGGCGCCCGCCTTCGAGGCGAAGACCAGCGCTTCGCCGACCGCTTCGATGGTCAGCGCGACGACAATCTGGTTGGCGACCTTGGTGGTCTGGCCGACCCCGTTCGGACCGACCAGCGTGATGTTCTTGCCCATTTTCTCAAACACTGGCCTGGCGCGCTCGAAGGCCTTCTCCTCGCCGCCGACCATGATGGTGAGCGAGGCCGCCTTGGCGCCGACCTCGCCGCCCGACACCGGCGCGTCGAGATAGTCGCAGCCGAGATCGTTGATCTTCTTGGCGAATTCCTTGGTGGCGATCGGCGAGATCGAGCTCATATCGATGACGAGCTTGCCCTTGGTGAGACCGGAAGCGACGCCGTTCTCGCCGAAGAGAACGTCGGCGACCTGGGGCGTGTCGGGCACCATGGTGACGATGATGTCGGCAGCCCCGGCAACAGCGTCGTGGCCGGAAAAAGTCTTCAGGCCCTTGGCGAGGAGGTCGGCGGGCGGCTTGGAGCGATGGTCGCTGGCGACGACCGTGTAGCCGGCAGCGAGAAGATGGCCCGCCATCGGCGCGCCCATGATGCCGAGGCCGATGAAGCCGATGGTGTCCATTGGTGTTGCTCCTGGAAGCTTGTTCTAACTCATCGAAGGCCGGCGCTGCCCCTCATCCGCCTGCCGGCCCTTCTCCCCGTATAGAGACGGGGAGAAGGACGCTCTTAAGCCGCCGCGCTGCCCTGCCCGGCGAATTCCTTGAACCAGCCGAGCCCGGCCTCGGTGCCTGCCTTCGGCTTGTATTCGGCACCGATCCAGCCGGAATAGCCGAGGCGGTCGATGTGGTCGTAGAGGAAGGGATAATTGATCTCGCCCGTCCCCGGCTCATGACGGCCGGGATTGTCCGCAAGCTGGATATGCGCGATGCGGCCGAGGTTGGCCTCGATTGTACGGGCGAGATCCCCCTCCATGATCTGCATGTGGTAGATGTCGTATTGCAGGAAGATATTCTTCGAGCCGACGCGGTCGATCAGCGCCAGCGCCTGGTTGGAATAGTTCAGGAAGAAGCCGGGGATATCACGGGTGTTGATCGGCTCGATCAAGAGCCTGATGCCGGCCTGCTCCAGCTTCTCGGCCGCGAAGGCGAGGTTTTCGGCAAAGACGTTCGCCAGCACCGTACGGTCGGCGCCCTGCGGCGCGATGCCGGCAAGACAGTTGATCTGCTCGCAGCCCAGCGCATGGGCGTAGGTGATCGCCTTGGCGACGCCCTGGCGGAATTCCGGCACGCGGTCCGGCAGCACGGCAATCCCGCGTTCACCCTTCGCCCAGTCGCCGGCCGGCAGATTGAACAGAACCTGTGTCAGGCCGTTCTTCTTCAGCCGCGCCGCCACGACATCCGGGGCATGCTCATACGGGCCGATATATTCGACGCCCTTGAAGCCCGCGCGGGCAGCGGCATCGAAACGGTCAAGGAACTCGTGCTCGCCGAAGAGCATCGAAAGATTGGCTGAAAAACGCGGCATTCCTTTTTCTCCTTCTCTCCGCCAAGCCTCAATCGAGCATCATGATGGCCGTCGGCGCATCCTCGTTGCGTTCGGCAAGGTCCTCGAATTCGGTGATCTTGTCGATTTCCGTGCCCATTGAAATGTTGGTGACGCGCTCGAGGATGAATTCCAGCACCACAGGCACCTGATGCTCCTTCATCAGCCGCTGCGCCTCCTTGAAGGCACCGGCGAATTCCTCGGGCTTCTTCACACGGACCGCCTTGCAGCCCATCGCCTCGGCCACCGCGACATGATCGACGCCGTAGCCGGCCTCCGGATCGCCTGCACGGTTGACGTTCTCGAAGGCGAGGCTCACCTCGTAATCCATGGAGAAACCGCGCTGCGCCTGGCGTATCAGGCCGAGATAGGCGTTGTTCACGACGACGTGGATGTAAGGCAGCTTGTGCTGGGCGCCGACGGCCAGCTCCTCGATCATGAACTGGAAATCATAGTCGCCGGAAAGCGCCACGATGTCGCGGTCCGGATCGGCGGCGCGCACGCCGAGTGCCGCCGGCAGCGTCCAGCCGAGCGGGCCGGCCTGGCCGCAGTTGATCCAGTTGCGCGGCCTATAGACATGCAGGAACTGCGCGCCGGCGATCTGCGACAGGCCGATCGTGGTGACATAGGTGGTGTCGCGGGCAAACGCCTTGTTCATCTCCTCATAGACGCGCTGCGGCTTCAGCGGCACCTGCTCGAAATGCGTCTTGCGCTTCATGGTCTTCTTGCGCTGCTGGCACTCCTTCGCCCAGCCCGACCAGTCGCGCAACTTGCCGGCCGTGCGCCATTCGGTGGCGACGTCGAGCAGGATCTTCAGCGCGGCGCCCGCGTCCGAGACGAGGCCTAGATCCGGCGCGAAGACACGGCCGATCTGCGTCGGCTCGATGTCGACGTGGATGAATTTTTTCCCCTTGGTGTAGACGTCGACCGAGCCGGTGTGGCGGTTGGCCCAGCGGTTGCCGATGCCGAAGACGAAGTCCGCCTCAAGCATCGTCGCATTGCCGTAGCGGTGCGAGGTCTGCAGGCCGCACATGCCGGCCATCAGCCGGTGGTCGTCGGGGATCGCGCCCCAGCCCATCAGCGTCGGGATGACCGGCACGCCGGTGACTTCCGCGAACTCGATCAAAAGATCGGAAGCGTCGGCGTTGATGATGCCGCCGCCAGCGACGATCAGCGGCTTTTCAGCCTCGTTGAGCATCGCCAGGGCCTTCTCGGCCTGGGCACGCGTTATCGCCGGCTTGAACGCAGCGAGCGGCTCATAGGCGTCGATGTCGAATTCGATCTCGGCAAGCTGCACGTCGACCGGCAGGTCGACCAGAACCGGCCCGGGCCGCGAGGAGCGCATCAGATGGAAGGCCTTCTGCAGCGTCATCGGCACCAGATAGGGCTCCATGACGGTGACGGCCCATTTGGCGACTGGTGCTGCGATCGAGGCGATGTCGACGGCCTGGAAATCCTCCTTGTTGAGGCGCGCGCGGGGAGCTTGACCAGTTATGCATAAGATCGGAATCGAATCCGCCGAGGCCGAATAGAGGCCGGTGATCATGTCGGTGCCGGCCGGACCGGAGGTGCCGATGCAGAGCCCGATGTTGCCGGCCTTGGCCCGCGTATAACCTTCGGCCATGTGCGAGGCGCCTTCGACATGGCGCGCCAGCACATGGCGGATGGTGCCGCGCGCCTTCAGCGCCGAATAGAGCGGGTTGATCGCCGCGCCCGGCACGCCGAAGGCATTGGTGATGCCTTCCTTTTCGAGAACGAGAACCGCAGCGTCGACAGCGCGCATCCTGGCCATGGCAAGCCTCCATTCGTTGGTTGGCTTGACAATGACAGCGTGCGTTCGATTTTTCAATTTTTTCAGAATATTTTTTCATTTCTAGAAAACCACCGTTATCAGCTGATTTCGCTTCACTTTTCCTTTTCCAAAAATCGCTCATGGCCACTACTGAAAAACTTTTTCATTGCATCCGATGTCAAATCGGCGAGAATGGCCGGTATGGAAACGACGGAAAAACGCCAGCGCGGCCGGCCGCGCGCCTTCAACGGCCCGTCCGAAGCGGCCTCGGTCCAGTCGCTCGACCGGGCGCTGCGGATCCTGGCCATCGTCGCCGAGGCCAGCGGCTTGTCGCTGAGCGAGATCGCGGCGCAAAGCGGCATTGCCGCCTCGACAGCCTATCGCATGCTGACGACGCTGGAGAACCATGGCATGGTCGAGTTCGATACGACCGACCAGCTCTGGTCCGTCGGCGTCGAGACCTACCGCATGGGCGCTGCCTTCCTGCGCCGGCGCAAGCTGGTCGACCGCGCGCGCATCGTGATGCAGGAATTGATGGAGAAGACCGGCGAGACCGCCAATCTCGGCGTCGCCGAGGACGATTGCGTCGTCTTCGTCAGCCAGGTCGAGACGCACCAGGCGATCCGCGCCTTCTTCCGGCCGGGCACGCGCAGCCCCTTTCATGCTTCCGGCATCGGCAAGGCGGTGCTGGCGCATCTCGAGCCGGAACGGGTCGCCGCCATCCTGCGCAAGGCGGGCCTGCAGCGCTACACCGACAAGACGCTTTCCGACATTTCGGCGCTGGCCCATGATCTGGCCGTCATCAAGCATCGCGGCTGGTCGGTCGACGACGAGGAGCGCCACCCCGGCATGCGCTGCGTGGCCGCCGCCATCTTCAACGAGTTCGGCGAGCCACTCGGGGGCGTTTCTGTGTCCGGACCGACGGTGCGGGTCACGCCCGAGCGGCTGGCCGAGATCGGTCCGCTGGTCCGCGAGGCCGCGGTCGAGGTGACGAAGATGATCGGCGGCGTGAAAGCCTACTAGAGCGTTTCACCGTTTCATGGAAACGGCGAACCGCTCAAGCTCTTGTTTTTACGCAATTCCGAATGGAAAACCGCACACACTTTTCCTGGAATTGCTCTAATTAAGACGCGCCTGGCAATGCGCTCTTTGCCGATATGTCGAAGAAATCGAGCAGGATCGCCAGCGCGACGCCACAGGCCGCGAAAATGAGGCCGGCGAGGAATATCCGACTGGCGCGGTCATGAATGCTTCGCTGCAAGGATTTGATGTCGAGCAGAATGGCCAACGCCCGGATCTGCAGCGCAATGCCGACCAGGATCGGCAGGACGGCAGTCAGATGGTAGGTCTGCCATGGGATGGGGTTGGCCGCCCAATGGGTGATGAAGCCTAGCGAGAACGCCAGCAGGATGCCGACGATTGTGATGGTGCCGTTGCGGAAAACCGGTTCGACCCGTTCTTCCCTGGGATCCTGATTGTCCAAGCGACCCTCCCCTCGATTGCCGTCAAGGCCAGACTAAACGCTTGCAAAATTGCTGTACATCATTGGTTGCTCAGCAAGGCAGGCCGGCCATACCAGGACGGACGCCGGACTTGACCGGTCTTGCCGTGCCGTCGGAATGCATGCCAAAGGGCACAGATGCGGAAAACCCTTTACCTCCTATCCGCCGCTTCCCTTTGCGGATGCGTGGCGGCGACAGCGCCGCCGCCCTCGCCCAGCGGCAATCAACGCGTCGATCCTATTCCGATTTCGCTGGCCCTGGAGGAGATCATCACTGCCGGCGTCCGCCAGCATTTGAAGAACCCCATCGCTGCCAGGTTCGGAACCATGCTCGCCGGAGAACGCAGTTTGAACGGCCGCCACGAAGTGGTGGCGTGCGGCTATGTCGACGACAAGGGCTCTCCCGGCGGCAGCGAGCCATTCATCGGCAAGATCTATCCCGATGCCGGAAACGGCTTTGAACTCGTTGCGATAAATGACGTTTCAGTCATCGGCGCCTGCAAGGCGGCGGGATTGGCAATGCCGGAGCTGAAGCCCAATTCCTGAATTGCTGGGGCGGAACGTCGTTCGCTTCACATCAAGCCAATCAGGCGGATGCTCAACGCAAGAAAAGGGGCTGCGGGCAGCCCCTCTTTCCAGCCGTTTGTTCAGCTGCCTCCTAGAGCCTGCAATAACGCGGGCCGTCGTAGCTCATATAGGTGTCGGTGCGCTCGTCGTAGCTGGCGTAGCGGGCGTAGCAGCGGCGGACGTGGACCGAGTCGTAGCCGTCGTCCTCGACATAGACGCTGCGGGGCTGCTGCTGGGCAAGCAGGCTGCCGAGAACGAAACCGCCGACGCCGGCGGCGATGCCGATGCCGAGCTCGCGGCGGTGATGATGGTCGTGGGCGGCCGAAGGCTGGACGGTGCCGACGAGCGAGCCGGCGGCGACGGTGGCGGCGATGAGGCCAGAAACGATGGTGCGCTTGAACATGACGATCTCCTGTTTCGTTGGAGAGGCGAACCATCCGCCTCTTGATCGTCTGTCGCTGCGGCCGGGAAAAAGGTTCGAAGTATTTTTACGATTTTTTTCGCCGGGACTGAGCGAACAGGGAGTAGCGAATAGCGAGTAGGGAAAGCGGGGATATGCTGAATGCAAATCCCTATTCGCTATTCACTATTCGCTACTCGCTCTCTTTCACCCCATCCCCGTGACATACCTCAGCCAGAAGGCCAGCACGATGAAGCCGATGAATGTGGCGACGCCGGTCCAGTCGATGTTGGCCTTCTTCAGATCGCTGATGACCTTCACCAGCAGAAGCCAGGTCACGACGATGAGCGGCAGGATGATGACGAATCTGATCATGCGGCACCCGTTCGATGCGATTGCACCCGACAAAGATGTAGGAAGCGGCGCAGCGCTTTTCAGCATGCCGACCAAGCCACGCGGTCCATTGGGAACCCGAAACGGAGTTTTGTCTTTACTGGCGCACGAAATGTGCTACCGGAGCGCCGTGCCCTTGTAGCTCAGCTGGTAGAGCAGCGGTTTTGTAAACCGAAGGTCGCGGGTTCGATCCCTGCCGGGGGCACCATCCTGTAGCGGAGACGCCCGCAATGCCCTTCGAACAAACGCTGTTCGCGAGCGCACGCGGCTGAGCACGCCGGTTATGATCGCTAGTGGCGTGACGCAGACGCGGGGAAGCATGTCGCGAACCCTGATCATCGTTGGTCTCTGTTTGGTTGCCGTAGGTCTGCTATGGCCCTGGGTGGGCCGGATCGGCCTTGGCCGGCTACCAGGCGATATCGTGATCGAGCGCGAGCATTTCAGGCTCTACGTTCCCATCACCACGGGAATACTGATCAGCGTCGTGGTCTCGGCGATCCTGTGGCTGATCAACCGTTAGGGGCGCTTCGGCGGCAGCGATTTCGCTTCACGCCCCAATCGCCGCCACCACTATCCTATTCTGCCGTTGTATCGCAGCGCGCAGCTCCGGTATCTTCGCCTCGTCGCGTTTGACGAACTCGATGAACATCATGTTCATGTTGTTGAAGATCAGCTCGCCCACCGCCGGCCCGTCTATGTCCGAGCGCACAAGCCCGATCTCCTGCAGGCGGACTATCAGCGCGCTGATCTGCCTGGTCAGCTCGCGGTCAAGGGCGGTGTAGGCCTGGCCGAAGGGGCTGTCAGGCAGTTGCGTCGAGATCGCCATCGCCTGGCGCCACATCTCTTTGCTCAGATAATTCAGCGAGTGCTCGATATAGATGCCGATCAGCGTGTCGAGCGCGTCGCCGACATTGGCGGGCGGGCTGGCGACAACCCCTCGCCCGGCATTCAGCACCTCGTTGACCTCCATGGAAACGATGGCGCCGAGGATGTCGCCCTTGTTCTGGTAGTAATTGTAGATCGTGCCGATCGAGACCTCGGCCTGCGCTGCGATCGCCTCGATCTTGGCGCCTTCATAGCCGGCCTCGCGGAACAGCTCCGTCGCCGCATCGATAATGCGCCTGTGCCGGTCCGCCTTCTGCCGTTCGCGCAATCCGCTCATATCGGCCTCTCTGCCACAAAATCATAATTGACTCAATTTTAGAATTGGTTCAACTTTTCTTCCAACAAGCCAACAAGCCAGCAAGGCAGGGAGAACACTCGATGACCGTTAATGCCCGGACTCCGCATTTCACCCTGAAGTCTTATCTCGTAGCCGCCAGCGCGACAGCCGCGTTGTTGCTCGCAGCCAGTGCCGCCCAGGCCGCCGATCTCAACGCGCTGATCTGGTGCGATCATTCCGATCCGGCGCTGCTGCAGCCCTTCGAGGAAGCCAACCACGTCAAGGTCAACGTCAAGGAATTCGAAGGCACCGGCGCGGGGCTCGCCATCGTCGACCAGTCGCAACCCGGCGACTGGGACGTGATGGTGATCGATTCCATCGACGTGCCCCGCGGCGTCGAGAAAGGTTTGTTCGAGCCGCTGCCCGAAGACAAGCTGCCTTTCGCCGACCTCTTCCCCGAAGTGAAGATGGACAAGTCCACCATTGTCGACGGCAAGCGCTACGGCGTGACCGAAAAGTTCGGCTACAACACGATCGGCTTCAACAAGACCAAGGTCGACCCGGCCGACATGCAGTCGCTGGCCTCGCTCACCAGCGACAAATACAAGGGCAAGATCGCGATCTACGACTATTATCTGCCGGTGATCGGCATGGCCGCTCTGGCCATCGGCAAGAAGACGGCCGACCTCACCGAGGCCGATCTGCCTGCCCTCAAGGCCGAACTGCTCAAGATGAAGGCCAATGCCAAGCTGGTCGGCGAGGTCACGGCCAGCCAGACCGCTCTCGCCACCGGCGAGGTCGACATATTGGTCGGCGGCGGCGAATGGGTGACGGCCGGCCTTGCCAAGGAAAACCCGGCGCTCGATTTCTCGATCCCGAAGGAAGGTGCTGTGCTCTGGTCGCAGTCGCTCGCCATGTTCAAGGATTCCAAGAACAAGGACATGGCGCTGAAATTCATCCAATATATCCTGAGCCCTGAAGGCCAGGCGCGGCTTGCAACCTCTTCCTGCTACTGGGGCATGCCTTCGAACAAGAAGGCGGCGCTGACCGAAGAACAGAAGAAGATCCTGCGCTTCGACGAGCAGCCCGGCTTCCTTGCCCGCGCCCAGGCCTATCCGGCGCCGAACGCCGATCTCGACAAGAAGATGCAGGATATGTGGACCGAGATGCTGCAGGCGCAGTAAATCGGCCGATGACATCGGCGGGAAGCAATTCACGTGCCCTGCCCTGGGCGCTGGTCACGCCGGCGCTGGCGTGGACATGTGCGTTCTTCGTGCTGCCCTTCATCGCCATGGGGTTTTCCAGCCTCACGGCGCATGAAGGCGGCGGCTTCACTCTGGCCAATTACAGCCAGTTCTTCACCGATCCGTCCTACTGGCGGGCGATGGTGAACTCGCTGGAGGTGACGGCGATCGTCACCGTCATCTCGATCCTGCTTGCCTATCCCTTTGCCTGGATCCTCGCGGAACAAGTGCCGGAACGCTGGCAGCGGCTGGCGCTGATGCTGGCCGTGCTGCCGTTCTGGACCTCCTATGTCGTGCGCTCCTATTCCTGGCTGCTGGTTTTGGCGCAGAACGGCGTCATCAACCGGGCGCTGACCGGCATCGGCCTGATCGGCGAGCCGCTGCAGCTTGCCAATACGCGTTTCGCGACCGTCACCGGCTTTGTGCATTTCTTTGTCATGCTTTTGACGCTGACGATCTTCGCCAATCTGAAGCAGCTTAGCCCGAGCTACCGCAAGGCTGCCGCCGATCTCGGCGCAGGGCCGGTGCGCACCTTCCTGCATGTCGTGCTGCCACTCACCTTGCCCGGCATCATGGTCGGCGCCTTCCTCACCTTCGTGCTTTGCATCGGCGACTACATCACGCCGCAGATCCTCGGCGGCAACAACGAGCTGGTCATGCCGCAGCTCGTCATGATGCAGATCGGCCGCCGCGGTGATTTTCCACTGGCTTCGGCGCTGTCGATCATCCTGATGGCTGTGGTGACCATCGCCTATCTCGCCTGCGCCCGCTGGCTGAAGATCGAGCGGGCCTGACCATGCGCGCCGCCGTTCGCCTCGCCGCCTGGGCCTACGCCATCGCCGTCTACGGCTTCATCTTCCTGCCGGTGGTCGTGCTGGTGCTGTTCTCGCTGCAGGCGACCTCCTTCCCGATCCCCCCCTTCACCGGCCCGTCGCTGCGCTGGTATCAGGCGGTGCTGTCGGATGCGCGGCTTACCTCGGCGCTCCTCAATTCGCTGCTGGTGGCGGTGCTCTCCTCGCTCGCTTCGGTCACGCTCGGCTTCCTGTCCGCCTGGGGGTTCGCGCGCTTCGTGCTGCCGGGTTCGGCCATCCTGCGCGGCCTGATCACACTGCCGCTGACCGTGAGCTATCTCATCATCGGCATGGGCCTTCTGGTGCTGTTCAACTGGGCCGGCGTGCCGAAGTCGCTCTTGGCCGCCGGCATCGGCCATGTGGTGATCAATCTGCCGCTCTGCTTCGCCATCATCTACAGCCAGATGGGCGATCACCAGATCAACATCGAGCGCGCCGCTCGCGACCTCGGCGCCGCCGAGTGGAAAGTGCTGCTCATGATCACCGTGCCGGTCATGGCACCGGCGATCTTCGCCGGCTTCTTCCTATCGATGACGTTTTCCTGGGACGAGTTCGTCATCTCCTTCCTGCTCACCCGCTTCGAGACGACGCTGCCGGTGGAGATCTGGAACCTGCTGCGTTCCGGCCTCAACCCCAAGACCAATGCCGTCGGCTCGCTGGTCTTTGCCGTCTCCATCGTCCTGGTGGTGTTTTTCGAATTGACGCTGTTGCGGAGAAAGCCGGCATGAGCGCGCCTTTGGTCGACATCCGCAATGTCTCGCACCGCTTCGGCCAGCTAGCGGTGCTGAAGAACGTCTTGCTCGCCATCGAGCCCGGCAGCTACACGATCCTGCTCGGACCGTCCGGTTCCGGCAAGACGACGCTGCTTTCGATCCTTGGCGGCTTCGTCACGCCCAGCGAGGGCAAGGTGTTCATCCGTGGTGTGGATTGCACCGCGGTGCCGCCGGCCAAACGCCCAACAACAACGGTGTTCCAGGACTACGCGCTGTTTCCGCATATGAGCGTCGGCGGCAATGTCGGCTTCGGGCTGCGCATGCAGGGCGTCGACGGCGCGACCCGGGCGGCGAAGGCGCGCGAGGCGCTGGCTCTCGTGGGGTTGGCGGCCGCCTTCGACAAGAAGCCGCATCAGCTCTCCGGCGGCCAGCGCCAGCGCGTGGCACTCGCCCGCGCGCTGGTCATCGAGCCGGCGGTGCTTCTGCTCGACGAACCGCTCGGCGCGCTGGACCTGAAACTGCGCCGGCAGATGCAGGACGAGTTGAAGGCGATCCAGAAGCGCGTCGGCACCGCCTTCATCCATGTCACGCACGATCAGGAGGAAGCGATGGCGCTGGCCGACCATTGCGTGGTGATGAATGACGGCCGTATCGAGGACGAAGGCCCGCCCGAGCGGGTCTATGCGCGGCCGGCGACGCGCTTTTCCGCCACCTTCATGGGCGAGAGCACGATCCTTGCCGGCACCGTCACTGAAGCGAAGAACGGGATCGTCACGGCCATGACGGCGGTCGGGCCGATTTCAATGCCCGGTGCATCGCCTGCCGGCGCCACGGTCGCGCTCGCCATCCGACCCGAGCACCTGGTTCTCGACGAAGCGAAGAGCGACGTCACGCTGGGGAGGGCCAAGGTCGGCGATGTCGTCTTCCAGGGCAGTTTCAAGCGCGTGCTGGCCGCCTCGGAGCTGGATCCTGCGCTGCAATTTATCGCGAAGGCGCCCGCTTCCGCTGCCATTCAGGCAGGCGACACGATCCCGGTTTCATGCCAGGCTCAAGACATCATCTTATTGGCGGACTGATCCATGGGCATGCTTCCGGTCATCGAGGCTCCGGACTGGTACGAAACCATCCGCATGGGCAACGATATCACGCTCATCCATGAGCCGTGGATAAAACCGTTCTTCCGCTGCAACATCTGGCATGTGCGCGGGCGCGACCGCGACCTGTTGTTCGACACCGGCCTTGGCCATTTCAGCCTGAAACGCCATGTGCCGCTGGTGAGCGAGCACAAGCTTACCTGCGTCGCCAGCCACACGCATTTCGACCATATCGGCTGCCATCACGAATTCCCGGACCGCTGCGTGCACTCCGCCGAAGCGGCAATCCTTGCCGATCCGCGCAATGAATGGACGGTGGCGGACCGCTACGCCAATGAGCAGATGTTCGACGGTGCGCCTGAAGGCTGGGATACGGCGCGCTACCGCATCCTGCCCGCGCCGGCCGGCCGGCTGCTCGAGCATGGCGATGTGGTCGACCTCGGCGACCGCGCCTTCGAGGTCATCCACACACCTGGACATTCGCCCGGCGGCATCGCGCTTTATGAGAGAAAGACCGGCATCCTGCTGTCGGGCGACATCGTTTATGACGGGCCGCTGATCGACGACGTCTATCACTCCGACATCGATGACTATGTCGGGACCCTGCTTGCCATGCGCGAGCTCGACGTCTCGGTCGTGCATGGCGGCCATTTCCCAAGCTTCGGCAAGGTGCGCTACCGGCAACTCATCGATGAGTATGTCGCGGGCAAACGCAAGGCCGGGTGCCACTTGCAGAGCGGCTGAGCGATCAGGGAAGCGAAGCCTACAGCGCCCTTTGCGGGCAAAGTGTTCCCGTGGCGTCGCCGCAGCGGGAAGCTGTCGGCTGCGGCCGCTGGCTCATCTCTTCGGAATGACGCACCAGCTCGGCGAACATCAGCGCGAAACTTCCCATCATCAGGAAGACTATGATCAGACGCGTTACCGGCAATAGACAGGTCTCTCGACTGGCTAGCCCCCGCCAACCCATCCACTGTCGGCTAACATGATCGATCCGGCTTTACGAGTGTTTAAGCTTCGCCTTAACCATAGCAGCCATCACATTCATGTCGCGGCTGTCACGAAGCGCGATTGTCGGGTGTGACCGCCAGCTGGCGCAGTGCCCTTCACAGATGTAGGCGCCGCATGCTACGCCGTCGCCGGCGCGGCCCCGCAGACGGTCGCCCTCCGGGAGCCATGAGCAAAGCCGCCAGCCGTTTCGCCTTCGTTTCTTCCGACACCGACGACGCCCGCGCGGCGCTGGAAAGCCTGTCCGCGCGCTATGGACAGGTGCCTGTCGCGGATGCCGAGATCATCATCGCGCTCGGCGGCGACGGCTTTCTTCTGCAGACGCTGCGCGAGACGATGAGCACGGGCAAGAAGGTCTACGGCATGAACCGTGGCACCATCGGCTTCCTGATGAACGAATATCGCGCCGGCGGCCTCGAGGAACGCATCGCCAACGCCGTCTCCGAGACGATCCGGCCACTGGAAATGGTCGCCGTGACGCATGACGGCGAAACGATTTCGGCGCCGGCCATCAACGAGGTGGCGCTGTGGCGCCAATCCTACCAGACGGCGAAGATCCGCATCACCGTCGACGGCCAGGTGCGGCTGGAGGAGCTGAACTGCGACGGCGTGATGATCGCGACGCCCGCCGGTTCCACTGCCTACAATCTGTCGGCGCATGGGCCGATCCTGCCGCTCGATGCGCCGCTTCTGGCGCTGACGCCGGTCAGTCCTTTCCGGCCGCGCCGCTGGCGCGGGGCGCTGCTGTCCAACAAGGCGACCGTGCGCTTCGACATCCTGGAAGCCGAAAAGCGCCCGGTGAATGCCGCGGCCGATCATACCGAGGTCAAGGCAGTGGCCTCCGTCACCGTGCGGGAATCGCCGACGGCGACGGCAACTTTGCTGTTCGATCCGAACCATTCCTGGAACGAGCGTATCCTTGCCGAGCAGTTCCGCTACTGAGCCGGCGCAAGGATATTGTTTCGATCAATGCATATCGCCCAAAAGCGCGCAGCGGTTTTGGGCGATACGGCGTGATCAAGCAAAGACATAAAGCGCGAAGCCTCAAACCGTTTCAGCGCGACGCGCTTTAAGCATCGCGATTAAGGTTACGGCTTCACAATCGCTGTATTTCGGTCCGTTTCTGTTGACAAATCGAGGGCTTGCGCCTAACTGCAACACCGATCTTGCAGGCGCGCGGCGCCTGCCGCGGCTACTGTGTCGCGATTTTCCCAACCAACAAAGACAACAAACACTTGTCCTCAGACACCACGATCGCTCAAGAAGCCTTGACATTCTCAGACCTCGGCTTGTCGCCGAAGGTTCTCTCCGCGGTCACCGATGCTGGCTACACCACGCCGACTCCGATCCAGGCCGGCGCCATCCCGCATGCGCTGCTCGGCAAGGACGTGCTGGGTATCGCCCAGACCGGCACCGGCAAGACCGCTTCCTTCGTGCTGCCGATGCTGACGCGCCTGGAAAAGGGCCGGGCGCGAGCCCGCATGCCGCGCACGCTGATCCTCGAACCGACCCGTGAGCTCGCCGCGCAGGTCGAGGAAAACTTCATCAAATACGGCAAGAACCACAAGCTTAATATCGCGCTGCTGATCGGAGGCGTCTCCTTCGACGAACAGGACAAGAAGCTCGAGCGCGGCGCCGACGTGCTGATCGCGACGCCCGGCCGCCTGCTCGACCACCGCGAGCGCGGCAAGCTTCTGCTCAACGGCGTCGAGATCCTCGTCATCGACGAGGCCGACCGCATGCTCGACATGGGCTTCATTCCCGATATCGAGCGCATCTGCGAGATGATCCCGTTCACGCGCCAGACGCTGTTCTTCTCGGCGACGATGCCGCCGGAGATCACCAAGCTCACCGAGAAGTTCCTGCACGCGCCGGTGCGCGTCGAGGTTTCGAAGGCCGCCTCCACGGCAACCAGCATCACGCAGCGGCTGGTCAAGTCCGGCTCGAAACCCTGGGAAAAGCGCGAGACGCTGCGCGACCTGATCAAGGCCGAAGACGCCGATCTGAAGAACGCCATCATCTTCTGCAACCGCAAGGTCGAGGTGTCGGAGCTGTTCCGCTCGCTGTTGAAGCATGATTTCGATGCCGGCGCGCTGCATGGCGACATGGACCAGCGCGCCCGCATGCAGATGCTCGCCAATTTCCGCGACGGCAAGCTGCGCTACCTCGTTGCCTCGGACGTCGCAGCGCGCGGTCTCGACATTCCCGATGTCAGCCATGTCTTCAATTATGACGTGCCCATCCACGCCGAGGATTACGTCCACCGCATCGGCCGCACCGGCCGCGCCGGACGCGCAGGCAAGTCCTTCACCATCGCCACCCGCTCCGACACCAAATATGTCGACGCCATCGAGAGGCTGATCGGCACCAAGATCGAGTGGCATGACGGCGACCTGTCGACCGTGACCGAGAGCGAGGGCGAGGAGCAGCCGCGCCGCGGCCGCGGCGCCCCGCGTCGCGCCGGCCGCAAGGACGAGGACCGCAAGGATCGGGGCGAGCGCAAGAAGGACCGTCACGCCAAGCGCGACGAGACGCCCGATGCCGCGCGTGAGGAACAGCCTGTCGCCGAAGTGGCCGACATCGCCGAGCGCCGCGCCCGCAAGGACGCGATCCGTTCCGAGAACGAGCGCAAGGGCCCTGGCAGCCGTCACGAGCAGCGCGGCGACGCCCGTCCGCAGCGCGACCGCCCCGGCCGCCATCGTCAGGAAGAAGACGACGCAACCGTCGGCTTCGGCGACGACGTGCCGGCCTTCATGCGGATCGTCGCGAAGGTCTGAAGCCGATATCAGCGTAGCCTGAATTGAAAACGGCCCCACACGGGGCCGTTTCGTTTTTGGCTTCGCCTGAAGCAATCCAGCCAAAGGCGATGCCTACATCGGACCCGGCATCATCTTGGTCGGCTTCTCAAGCATCGGGAACTCGGCCTTGCTGCATTTCACGTTCGGGTTCGTTGGGCTGAACATGCCGTTCGGATTGTCCCTGAACAGCCATGCATGCAGGTCGTAGTGGACGAACTCCCTCGGAATGAGCGGGTAGTGGCCTTCCATCGGCCCCATGAATTTCTGCCCGAACAGCGTCGGCACCTCCTTGGTGTCCGGCGTCAGCGGCACCAGCCATTCCACCCCGACCAGCTTCAAGCCTTTCTTGGTCGGCTCGTAGATCAGGACGTTGGGCTTCATCGGGTCGAGCGGCTTGCCGACGCTCGGAACGTTGACGAAATGGATGCCCATCGCGCCCTTCTGATAGTACATAGCGCCGTCTATCTTCTCGCCGCCATAGTGGATGCAGCCGACGGTCGACAAATAGAGATCGCGAACAGCGGCGGTGTAATCTTCATACTTGGCCAGCGATTTCTTCAAGGCTTCGATGTCAGCCTTGTTGGCGTCCTCGGCCCGGGCCGAAGCGAGCCCGAACGATGTGCCGATAAGACATGTCAAAACGAGGACGCCGCAGCGCCCCAAGCGAGCTGTTCTTGTCATGCATTCCTCCCAGATTCTCTTGATCTGGCCGTGCAAGACCGGGGCGGTAGATGTTGATTGCGCGGCCGATTGACCGCCCCATCCCCTCTGGAACAGCAGAATGTTAGTCCTTTCCCTGGTTCTGGAAAAGCATTAATTAGAACAAACTAATGTCCTAAGGCCTTCGACCCATCTTTGGACCATTTCAAACAAAAACGGCCCCCTTCGGAGCCGTTTGTCTTGATGTAATTGCGCCTCTGCGCGCCGTTTTCTCAGGTGAGCGGCGACAGCTGGATTTCGACGCGGCGGTTCTGCTCGCGGCCGGCGGCGGTCGCATTGGATGCGATCGGGCGGGTCTTGCCGAAGCCGGTGACGGCGAAGCGGCGCTGATCGACGCCCTGACCGGACAGGTAGTTGGCGACGGCAAGCGCGCGACGCTGCGACAGGTCGAAATTGTGCTCGTCGCCGCCTGTCGAATCTGTGTGGCCGAACACGTCCACAGTGGTCTGGCGGAATTTCTTCAGCACCAGCGCGACCGAATTCAGCACCGGATAGAAGCCCGGCTTCACCGCGTCCTGGTCGACATTGAAGGTGATGTCGGACGGCATGTTGAGGATGATCTGGTCGCCGCTGCGGGTGACGCTGACGCCGGTGCCCTGCAATTGGCGGCGAAGCTCGGCCTCGTTCTGGTCCATCGTCGCGCCGATCGCGCCGCCGGCGAGCGCGCCGATGCCGGCGCCGATCAACGCGTTGCGGCGGTCGTTGCCACCGGCCAGCAGGCCAAGGCTGGCACCTGCCAGGGCGCCGAGGCCGGCACCGGCCGCCGTGTTGGAGATCTTCTGGTCGCCGGTATACGGATCGGTGGTGGTGCAGGCGCTCACCAATAGAGCCGTCGCCACGGCGACGAGCACAGTCTTCTTCATGAGATTGGTCCCTCTCCAATTCGCGGCCTTTGCGACCGCGCCAAATCAGCCCTTCCGCAGCCTTGTAGCATGAAATGCGGCGAAAAACGGAACGGGAATGCCGCCGGTAAAGTCCGGCGGTGGCTCCCGTGTCGGCTCTACCACAAATTCTTGCCGTCGATGACCACTACCTCGACCTTGTCCAGATCGAAATCATCGAACAGGCGCGAATTGACGCTGATCTTCGGGTTGTCGAAATCCGGCTCTCCGGTCGACCAATCAGGCGTCTCGGTGAAGGTGCCACAGCCGCAAATGGCGCAGAAACCATGCTTCACCGTCTTTGAGCCCCAGCGATAGAAGGAGACATTCTCCGGCGGGCTCGTCAGCTTGAATTGCGACGGCACATAATAGGCCCATAACGAGCCCCGCTTCGAGCAGAACGAGCATGTGCATTGCGTCACCGTCCGCGGCGCCTCGGCAACCTCGAAGGTTGTCGCCTTGCAGTGACAGCTTCCCCTGATGGTCATGGACTCAACCTCTCCGTTGTCCGCCGCGTCCTTAGTTTCACACAATTCCGGAGGGAAAACCGCTACGCTCGTCCTGGGTGCACGCAATTCCGGACGGAAAACCGCTACGCAGTTTTCCTGGAATTGCTCGGTGCAAGGCAACATAAAGAAACCGTCCTGACAACCGTCTATCAGCAAGGTCGGCAGCCTTCTCCTGCCGTGGATCGAGCCCCAGCGCCTCGCCTTCCGCGGCAGGTTCGGAGCCCTAGTAAGAGGGAGGCGGCACGAACAAGCAGATGGTCTTGCCGGCGTCGAGCCCGGCCTGGTGCGCACACCAGTGGTACTCGCCGTCGGGCGAATTCTTGACCCGCTTGTCGGCATAAGCCACCACCTCGCCCGTACCTTTAATGACGTAGCCCTCGGGCCGCTCGCTGATCGATGACTGCGGCACCTCCTTGCAATCGTAGTTGGCACAACAGGCAAAGGGGTATTTCCAGCCTTGCGGCATGGCCGCGGTGGGCTGGGCATCGTGCGCAGCAGCCGGCGGCGCCAGCGCCGCGATCGCTCCAACGGCGAACAGGGAGAACAAAAGTCGGCCAGCCGGTCGAACGGCTTGGGCCGATCTTGATATGGCAGCAGACATCGAAGCGTTCCTTTCGAGCATCAAGCGTTTTCGCTTGCCCGTTCCCGGAACGTGTCTTCCCAGTGGCCGGATCGTCGGTCGCAGATATGCCGCATCCGGCCATAAATGCTTTTTATCCAGCCCGAAGGCTGGTCTGATTCCCTGGCTGGCGCAAGCATCCGCTTGCAACGGCAATGCCGCGCTTCACGCCAACCTCTGCCATCCAGAATCGTGCGTCGGCTTGGTTAATGAGCAGTTAGCCGCGCGGATCTGGTGCCCGACAACGAGATTCGGCTCAAGCTGGTTCCAGACGTTCAGTCGGGAACATGCTCATCATACTGCGGCAGGTCGTCGGCGATTGTGAACCACTTCGCCTTGGACCCGACAAAAATATGCGCGCTCGGCCGTATCGTCGGATCGTCGACGAGCGTGCCCATGGCGACATGCACGTAGGCGCCGTCGCGGACCAACGAATAGAGGAGCGAGCCGCATCGGCCGCAATGCGCGTCGTGGCCGCTCTCGTCGCCGAAGATCAGCAGACCGCCCTCGCCCGTGATGCGACGGAACTTGTCGCGCTCGATGCCGGCGAAAGGCTTGAACGCGGAGCCCGTCGTGCGCCGGCAGTTCGAGCAATGGCAGTTCGCCGCGTAAACGAATTCGTCCGCAACCTCATAGTGGACGTAGCCGCAGAAGCATTTTCCCGCAAGTACCGTAGACATCGGCTTCCTCCGCTCCTGCAACGGGTGCGTACTAGTCGAGGTCCGCCACCGCTTCGCCTGCGCCGCCCTCGATGCGATGCGAGAGCGAGGCTTCCATGAATTCGTCAAGGTCGCCGTCGAGCACACTCGAAGGCGAGGTGCTTTCGACGCCGGTGCGCAGATCCTTCACAAGCTGATAGGGCTGCAGCACGTAGGAGCGGATCTGGTGGCCCCAGCCGATATCGCTCTTCGACGCCTCGGTGGCATTGGCGACCGCCTCGCGCTTCTTCAGCTCTTCCTCGTAAAGCCGCGAGCGCAGCATTTCCCAAGCCTTGGCGCGGTTCTTGTGCTGCGAGCGCTCGGCCTGGCAGGCGACTGCTATGCCGGTCGCCAGATGGGTGATGCGCACCGCCGAGTCGGTGGTGTTGACGTGCTGGCCGCCCGAACCCGAGGAACGATAGGTGTCGATGCGCACGTCGGACTCGGAAACATTGATCTCGATCGAGTCGTCGATAACCGGATAGACCCAGACGCTGGCGAAGGAGGTGTGGCGCCGCGCGTTGCTGTCGTAAGGCGAAATGCGCACCAGGCGATGGACGCCGGACTCCGTCTTAAGCCAGCCATAGGCGTTGTGGCCCTTGATCATCACGGTGGCGGACTTGATGCCCGCTTCTTCGCCGTCATGGACTTCCAGCACCTCGACCTTAAAGCGGCGGCGCTCGGCCCAGCGCGTGTACATGCGCAGGAGCATCGAGGCCCAGTCCTGGCTCTCGGTGCCGCCGGCGCCGGCATGGATTTCGAGATAGGTGTCGTTGGCGTCGGCCTCGCCCGACAGCAGCGTTTCGACCTGGCGCGCCTTCGCCTCGCCCTGCATCGAACGCAGCGCCGCCTCCGCTTCCGCGATGATGGCGTCGTCGCCCTCTTCCTCGCCGAGCTCAATCAGCCCGATATTGTCTTCCAGCGCCTGCGTCATCCCCTTGACGGCAGCGATGCCGTCCTCGAGCTCCTGGCGCTCCCGCATCAGCTTCTGCGCTTCGATGGGATCATTCCAGAGGCTGGACTCCTCGGCGCGCGAATTCAGGTATTCAAGCCGCTTTACAGCCTGATCCCAGTCAAAGATGCCTCCTCAGCAGGGTTATCGCCTGCCTGATCTCGTCGACGATGTTGAGCGTTTCCGCGCGCATGGCTCTTGGTTTGGTCCTGTTCTTTTCGGTCTTTTCGGAATAGGCGCGATACATAGGCACGGCATCGCTGCCTGTAAAGCGAAATGGGCCGGCACCATCCTGCCGGCCCATCGCCAAATCCGGAAACGTCAGTAGAGGCCGCCGCCGCCGTCCTGGATGGCCTGGTTGGCCTGCGGCGACAGCGCTCCGCCCGAACCGTTCGAGCCATCCGCGCCCATGCCGATCACCCAGTAGCTGTCAGCCGGACCGGTGCCAGGCTTGAAAGCCTCGATGATGGTGTTCGGATCGCCTTCGGCGGCACGCATGCCGGTCTTGCGGTTGATTGCGATCAGCTTCATGCCGTCGGGAACCTGGAAGTCGGTGTTCGGCTTGCCGTCCAGCGCAACGCGCATGAAATCCTTGAAGATCGGGGCCGCCAAGCCGCCGCCGGTGGCGCCGTGGCCAAGGCCGCGCGGCGTGTCATAGCCCATATAGAGACCGACAACGAGGTTCGGGGTGAAGCCGATGAACCAGGCGTCCTTCTCGTCATTGGTCGTGCCGGTCTTGCCGGCGATGTGGCGGCCGAGCTCGCCGATGGTGGCGCCGGTGCCGCGCTGCACGACGCCCTCCATCATCGAGGTGATCTGGTATGCCGTCATCGGGTCGAGCACCTGCTCGGAATTGTCGACCAGCTCCGGCTCGGTCTGGTTCTTCCACTCAGTGGCGTTGCAGCCTTCGCAGCCGCGCTCGTCCTGCTTGAACACCGTCTTGCCGTAACGGTCCTGGATGCGGTCGATCAGCGAGGGTTTGATCGATTTGCCGCCATTGGCCATGATCGAATAGGCCGACACCATGCGCATGACGGTCGTCTCGCCCGAGCCCAGCGCCATCGGCAGATAGGGCGCCAGATGATCGTAGACGCCGAAGCGCTCGGCATATTCCACGACCAGCTTCATGCCCATGTCGTTGGCCAGCCGCACGGTCATCAGATTGCGCGACTTTTCGATGCCCGAGCGCAAGGTGGCCGGGCCCGCGACCGTGCCGTCATAGTTCTTCGGCGTCCAGGTGGTGTTGCCGCTCTGGATGGTGATCGGGCCGTCCATGATCACCGAAGCCGGCGTGTAGCCATTGTCGAGCGCCGCCGAATAGACGATCGGCTTGAACGAGGAACCGGGCTGGCGCATCGCCTGTGTGGCGCGGTTGAATTCCGACTGCGCGTAGGAGAAGCCGCCGACCATGGCGAGCACGCGGCCGGTATGTGGATCCATGGCGACGAGGCCGCCTTCGACCTCCGGCACCTGGCGCAGCATGTAGGTGTTGTCGGAGCCGTCGTTCTTCTGCACGAAGATCACGTCGCCGGGCTCCAGCACTTCCGCCGGAGACTTCGCCCTGACGGACTTGCCGTTGACGAAGTGGCGCATGGCGAAGCCCATGTCCTCCTTGCTGACGGTGCCCTGGACGCGCTCCTTGACCAGATCGCCGGAAATCTGCCGGGTCGGCTGGATGCCGATGGTCAGCCCGGTTGCCGAACTGTCGAGGACGACGGCCAGCGTCCATTCCGGAACATCCTCGAGACCCTTCACGTTGCCGAGCGGCACGCCCCAGTCGCCGGTGACGTCGATATGCGTCACCGGACCGCGATAGCCGCGCAGCATGTCGTATTTGAGCAGGCCGTTCTGCATCGCCTTGCGGGCGATAAGCTGGACATTCGGATCGAGCGTGGTGCGCACCGACAGGCCGCCCTCGTAAAGCGCATTCTCACCGTAGCGCGCGATGATCTGGCGGCGGACTTCCTCGGTGAAGTACTCGCCGGCAAACAGATAGGAACCGTTGCGGCGCGGCGTCACGCCGAGCGGTTCGGCCTTGGCCTTGTCGCCCTCCTCGCGGGTGACGTAGCCATTCTCGACCATCTGGTCGATGACCCAGTTGCGGCGCTCCATGGCACGGTCGGCGTGCTTGAAGGGGTGATAGTTGTTCGGGCCCTTCGGCAACGAGGCGAGATAGGCGGCTTCCGCGACTGTCAGCTCGTTGACGGACTTGTCGAAATAGGTGAGCGCGGCGCCCGCGACGCCATAGGCGCCAAAGCCGAAGAAGATTTCGTTGAGATAGAGCTCAAGGATGCGGTCCTTCGAATAGGCCTGCTCGATGCGGAAGGCCAGGATCATCTCCTTGATCTTGCGCTCATAGGTCTGATCGGAAGAGAGCAGGAAGTTCTTCGCCACCTGCTGGGTGATCGTCGAGGCGCCGACCTGGCGCCGGCCGGAACCTAAATTCTGCAGGTTGACGACGATGGCGCGGCCAAGGCCGGTGATGTCGATGCCGGGATGGTTGTAGAAGTTCTTGTCCTCGGCCGACATGAAGGCGGCCTTGACGCGGTCCGGGATGGCCTGGATCGGCAGATAGAGACGCCGCTCGCGCGCATATTCAGCCATCAGCGCGCCGTCGGAGGCATGGATGCGCGTCGTCACCGGCGGTTCGTATTTGGCCAGAACCTCGTAGTCGGGCAGGTCCTTGGTCAGATGGCTGATATAGATGGCCAGACCGGCCGCCACCAGCAGCGCCAGCGTCGTGCCGATGCCAAAGAAATAGCCGATGAGACGAATCATGCCCGCTCCAGTCCGAGGTTCGGGAATTTCCTAAACGAAGCCGACAGTCGCGCAAGCTTCCCGGGGCGGTCCCAATCCGCAATCGAAAAACCCATGTAGCGGCCATGTGGACAAAATACGGCAGCGCGAAATTTGAGGACTCGGTTGCCGAATAATAACGCCGGGTGTTGTCGTCATGCAACGCTGCTTGCGGTTGCAGACGTGCGGCGGTTGCGGGCAGGTCCGGCGGGTCAGCCGCCCGTCGCGGTTCCGGCCTTGGCGGCGGCAAACAGGGCAACCGCGTTGGTTATGCTTTGCGCCGCCTTGCCGCGCCAGTCGGCGTTCAGCAGTTGCGCCTCGTCCTTGTTATTGGAGAGGTAGCCAAGCTCGACCAGGACGGACGGCACGTCCGGAGCCTTGAGCACCCTGAAGCCGGCCGAGCGCTGCGGATTGTTGATCATTCCGACGCTTGTCGACAGCTGACCGACCAGCGTGTGAGCGAAGCTCATCGAGAAACCATGGGTCTCACGGCGGATCAGGTCGATCAGAATGTCAGTAACTTCCTTTTTGTCGTCCTCGATCTTCATTCCGGCGAACTGGTCGGACAGGTTCTCGCGATCGGCGAGCGCCTGGGCTTCCGGGTCGGAAGCCTTGTCGGAAAGCGTGTAGACCGTGGCGCCGCGAAGACCTTTGACGGCGATGGTATCAGCATGGACGGAGATCAAAAGATCGGCCTCGTGCTGGCGCGCGATGCGCACGCGTTCGTCGAGCGCCAGGTACACGTCGTTGTCCCGTGTCATGTAGACATCGTATTTGCCGACCGCGGCCAGCTTGTCGCGCAGTTCCTTGGCAAAAGCGAGCGTGACGTCCTTCTCGACCGTGCCGGCGGAGCTTTCGGCGCCGCCATCGACGCCGCCATGACCGGGATCGATAACCACCGTGAAGCGATGGCCGGGCGCCGAGATCGGTCCGGTGCCGACCCGTTCGCCCTTTTCGGTCGAAACCGTCGAACCGGTAGTCAGCGACTGGTTGGCGAGAGCTTCGTCGAACTCCCGCTCGGAGGCAGCCGACATATCGATGGCGATGCGGTAGCCGCTGCTGTCGTCATTCTTGAGCACGTCGAGCTTGTCGACGACGAAAGGGCCCTTGCCGGTGAGGATCAGGCGCGAGCCATGTCCCTGATCGCCGTAGCGAACGGCCCGTACAAGGCCGCGCGGCTTCACATCCTTGGCGTCGAGCGCGAATCGCGTGCGCGGCAGATCGACGACCAGGCGATTGGGACCGCGCAGCAGGAACCATTTGACGTCCGGCTCGTGGTCGAAATTCACCACGATACGCATTTTGGTGGCGTCGCCGGCCATCTTGTAGCCAGTCGCGCCAAGCAGGGTTTCGGCGTGCGCGGCGGCGACGAAACAGGACAGGACCGCCAGCAGCAAGCCAGTCCACGTCACGCGCAGGAGATGCCCGGCGACCCCACCTCTCTTGTCTGCGGCGCCCGCCGATCCCATCTCTTGTCCGTCGCTCCCGGTTTGACGCATTGCGCCCGGTCTTCTCGCAGAATGCCTGTCAGGCCGCCAACTCGATTAACGATTGGTATTCAGAGAAGGTTAACCAAGCCTTTCATAGAGCGGGACGAAGGCGCCTTCCCCAGGGGAAGCGCTTTTTGCCGGCATCCGAAATCGGGGTTGCCTTCCATCCCGCCAAATCATAAAAGCGACATTGGATCACTGCAATCCTGGAACCGCTCGCCTCAGCAGTTTCCTGCCAAAGGCTGGATGCAAAGGCGGCTCCTTTACCCTTCCAGGCTCAGGTGGTCGCGACGATTTTCGCAGGCGTGCCCTCGTGGCGGGGGAATCGCTTGCGTGAGGAAAACGGCCGGGTTTGCCCCGCGCCGGCTCTTTGTGAGCAAACAAGCTGGTCCGGCTTAGCCCGGGCTTTGGTTCAAAAGGTTCTGCCGGGTGCCGATGGCTTCAAGCGCAATCATGGAAAGGTCCGCATCAAACCGCGCCGTAATGGCTGCGGGCGGCACCGCCATTGCGCTCAAGCGGCGGCCGGCGGACATTCAATTATCCGGCATGCACACAGATACAGGCGCACAGCGGCGGGCATTGCCACGCCAGCTGCCGCCGTCGGCTGCCGGCAGGAAACAAAATAATGCCCAACAAGATGCTGATAGACGCCTCCCACCCGGAGGAAACACGCGTTGTTGTCGTTCGCGGTAACCGCATCGAAGAATTCGACTTTGAATCCCAGGACAAAAAGCAGCTCAAAGGAAACATCTACCTCGCCCGCGTAACCCGCGTCGAACCGTCCCTCCAGGCGGCCTTTGTCGAATATGGCGGCAACCGTCACGGTTTTCTCGCCTTTAGCGAAATTCATCCCGATTATTACCAGATCCCGGTCGCCGACCGTCAGGCTCTGCTGCGCGCCGAGGCGCAGGAGGCCGAGGACGAAGACGACGAGGAAGCCGAGAACGGCGAAGAGCAGCAGGCGCGCGACCGCGGCGGCCGGCGCAACCGCCGGCGCGGCGGCAAGAACCGCGACCGCGGCGAGCACAAGCACGCTTCCTCGGAGAACGAGGAAAGCCCGGTCGAAGCAATAGCCGTTGACGAAACCGCCGCTGCGGTTGTCAAGGGCGAGGAAGCCGCCGGCGAGACCGCCGCTACCCCGGCAGAAAATGCCGGAACAGCCTCCGCGGCCGTCGAGGCCGTATCGGAAGCGGCTGAAGGACCCGCCGCCGAGGCTGGCGGAGATGACGCCACGGACAACGACAATGGCAAGCCTTCCGAAGGCGGTCCTACTTCGATTGCCGCGAGCATCGATGCCGACGTGATTTCCGAGGCGATGCCGCAGGCGGATCAGCAGAGCGGCGAAGCCGCCGCCAGCGACGATGATCGCGGCATGCTGGAGGACGTCTCGGCCTCGCATTCGGACGAGCACGAGGTCGAATCGGTCGGCGCCGAGGACGCGCTCGAGGAAATCCGCAACCGCCGCAAGCCGGTGCGTCGCCAGTACAAGATCCAGGAAGTCATCAAGCGCCGGCAGATCCTTTTGGTGCAGGTGGTCAAGGAAGAGCGCGGCAACAAGGGCGCGGCGCTCACCACCTATCTGTCGCTTGCCGGCCGCTATTCGGTGCTGATGCCGAACACGGCGCGCGGCGGCGGCATCTCGCGCAAGATCACCAACGCCCAGGACCGCAAGCGGCTGAAGGAGGTCGTGGCCGATCTCGACGTGCCGCAGGGCATGGGCGTCATCCTGCGCACTGCCGGCGAGAGCCGCACCAAGGCCGAGATCAAGCGCGACTACGAATATCTGATGCGGCTTTGGGAAAACGTCCGCAACCTGACGCTGCAGTCCTCGGCCCCAGCCCTGGTCTATGAGGAAGGCAGCCTGATCAAGCGCTCGGTGCGCGACCTCTACAACAAGGACATCGACGAGATCCTTGTCTCCGGCGAAGACGGCTACCGCGAGGCCAAGGATTTCATGCGCATGCTGATGCCGAGCCACGCCAAGGTGGTTCAGCCATTCCGCGACACCACGCCGATCTTCGTGCGCAACGGCATCGAAGCGCAGCTCGACCGCATGCTGCAGCCGCAGGTGACGCTGAAGAGCGGCGGCTACATCATCATCAACCAGACCGAGGCGCTGGTTGCGATCGACGTCAACTCCGGCCGCTCCACCAAGGAGCATTCGATCGAGGAGACCGCGCTCCACACCAATCTGGAAGCGGCAGAGGAAGTCGCGCGGCAGTTGCGGTTGCGCGACCTTGCCGGCCTGATCGTCATCGACTTCATCGATATGGAGGAGAACCGCAACAACCGCTCCGTCGAGAAGCGGCTGAAGGACCACCTCAAGAACGACCGCGCCCGTATCCAGGTAGGCCGCATCTCACACTTCGGCCTGATGGAAATGTCGCGCCAGCGCATCCGCGCCAGCGTGCTGGAATCGACCATGAAGCCTTGTCCGCATTGCGGCGGCACGGGCCATGTGCGCTCCGATTCCTCCGTGGCGCTGATGGTCGTGCGGGCGATCGAGGAATTCCTGCTCAAGGATTCGCGCAGCCACATCATCGTGCGCACGCCGTCGGCGACCGCGCTCTATGTGCTCAACCACAAGCGCGCCAACCTGGTGGAACTCGAAGCCCGCTTCGGCCTGACCATCACGATCGAGGCTGACGAGACGCTCGGCACCCAGCACTACGCGATCTTCCGCGGCGCCATTGCCGAGAAGCCGGAAGGCTTCGTCGAGGTGCGCAGCCTGCCGGCCTATGTCGAGCCGGAAGAGCCCGAGGACGAGATCGTCGTCGAGGAAGCGGAGGAGGAAGTCTCGGTCCAGCCCGAACAGCCGCGCCACGCGCAGCAGGGCCAGCACCAGCAGCGGTCCGAGGATGGCGAAGGCCGTGACCGCAAACGGCGCAAGCGCCGGCGGCGGCGCGGCGGCAGGGATCGCGACCGCGAGCACAATGGTGACGTCGCGGCGGCGCCGATGGAAGCCGGCGAAACCGATGACGACGAGACGACGAACGAGGCCGTCGAGGAGGCAACCGCCGGCGGTGAAGCTGTAGCGGCCACTGCCGACGACGGTTCCGGAAAGAAGCGCCGGCGCGGGAAGCGCGGCGGTAAGCGCAACCGACGTGACGACGAGGCTTCGGAGGCCGTTGGCAGCGAAACCGTGGGCGACATCGAGGGTGAGCCGGTTGAAGGCCAGGATGCCGTAAGCGAGCCGGCGATGGCCGCTCCTGCCGAGGAACCTGCTGCTCCCGCCGCGGCTAATGACGATGCCGAGGCGGTCGAAAAGCCGAAGAAGCCCCGCCGTTCGAGGGCTAAGAAGGTGGCTGAGGAAGCCGCGGCGGAGACGGTATCGGAGCCTGTGGCCGAGGCTCAGGTCGCGCCCCCGGCTGTCCAGCCCGAGCCGGAGCCGGCCGCTGCCGCTCCCGCGGCCACCGAGGCGGAGCCTGCCACCAACGCCCATCCGACGCGGCGCAAGCCACAGTCAGTCGACGCGCCGGTTGTTCCCGTGGTGTCTTCGAACGTCTCCGACGAGGCCAAGGCCGAAGACAAGCCGAAGCGCGCCGGCTGGTGGCAGCGCAAGGGTTTTTTCTAAGCTCTTCATATCGTTAGGCTGATCTTTTGAAACAATCCCGCGCCCCATCTGGCGCGGGATTTTTCATTTCGCCGACTGCCTTTTCAGCGCAGCTCCGGGTGGCAACCGCCAGCGCTTTGCTGTTTTACGGCGCGAAGATCGACCAGTTCATCATCCGGGCGAGCTTCTCCAGCGCGATGGAGCCGAGCTTGGAGTTGCCGTTCTCGTTGAGGCCGGGCGACCACACCGCCAGCGAAGCAACCCCTGGCACGATGCCGAGAATGCCGCCGCCGACACCGCTTTTGCCGGGGATGCCGACGCGGAAGGCAAAATCGCCCGAACCGTCATAGTGGCCGCAGGTCAGCATCAGCGCGCCGATGCGGCGTGCCCGTTCGGCCGAGACGACCGAATGCCCGGTCGCCGGGTTCCTGCCGCCATTGGCTAGAAACCGGCCGGCCATGGCGAGCTGACGGCAGCTCATGGCAACCGCGCAATGGTGGAAATAGACACCCAGCGCGAGCTCGGGAGCATGATGGAGATTGCCGAAGGATTTCATGTAGTTGGCCAGGGCAAAGTTGCGGTGGCCGGTGGCGCGCTCGGATGCCGCCACCTCGCGATCGATGATGATCGTCTCGTCATCGGCGAGGAACTGGATGAAACGCAGGATTTCGCCGATCGCCTCGCGCGGCTGATGGCCGGCGAGCAGGACGTCGGAGACGACGATGGCGCCGGCATTGATGAAGGGATTGCGCGGGATGCCGTTCTCATGCTCGAGCTGGACGATCGAGTTGAACGGGTTGCCGGATGGCTCGCGGCCGACGCGATGCCATAACGCATCGCCGACCTTGCCCAGCGCCAGCGTGAGCGTGAAGACTTTCGAGACGCTCTGGATCGAAAAGGGCTGATCGGCATCGCCGGCCAGCATGACGCGGCCGTCATTGGTCACGGCGGCAATGCCGAATTTCTTCGGATCGACCTTGCCCAACTGCGGGATATAGCTCGCCACCTCGCCGCGATCGGTGCGCTCCGCCATTTCGGCGGCCACTTCCGCCAGTGCTTGCTCGAGTTCCGGCATGGCGGTTATTTCAGCCAGCGTTCGATGCGCGCCAGCGCCTCGACCATGTCGTCATGGCTGCCGGCATAGGAAAAGCGCATGGTGCGATGTCCCTGCAGCGGGTCGAAATCGCGGCCGGGCGTTGCCGCGACATGCGCCTCAGCCAGCATCTTGCGCGCAAAGGCCATGCTGTCGTTGGTGTGGCGAGTGACATCGCAGAACGCATAGAAGGCGCCATCCATCGGCGCGGCGAGCGCAAAGCCGAGTTCCGGCAGGCGCTTCATCAGAAGGTCGCGGTTCCAGGCGTAGCGCGCCTTCACCTTTTCCAGTTCCTGCGTTGCCTTGAATGCCTCGATCGCCGCGACCTGCGACAGTTCAGGCGGCGAGATATAGAGGCTCTGGGCAACACGCTCGACCGGCCGCACAAGCTCTTCCGGCAGCACCATCCAGCCGATCCGCCAGCCGGTCATGCAATAGTATTTCGAGAAGGAATTGATCGCGGTCACGCCGGGGCCGTGCGCCAGGGCGGTGACATCCGGCGCCGCGTAGGCCAGCCTGTGATAGATCTCGTCGGAGATCACGGCGATGCCGAGCTCCTCGGCGGTTTTCACCAGCGCGGCAAGCTCATCGGCCGGAATCACCGCGCCGGTCGGATTGGCGGGACTGGCGAACAGCACGCCCTTCAGCGGCTTCCCGCGATGCGCGGCCTTGAGGTGCTCGGCATGCAGGTAGGCATCCGAGCCGAGCTCTATCTCGACGATCTCGATGCCGAGCGCGGCCATGATGTTGCGGTAGGCGGGATAGCCGGGCGCGGCGATGGCGACACGGTCGCCCGGATCGAACATGGCCAGGAAAGCCAGGTTGAAGGCGGCCGACGAGCCGGTCGTGACGGCAATGCGCGATGGCGCGACGTCGATACCGTAGTGCTCGCCGTAATGCCCCGCGATCGCCTTGCGCAGATCGGCCAAGCCCAAAGCGTCGGTGTAGCCGATGCGGCCATGCCGCAGAGCCGCGGCCGCCGCCTCGCGGACCCCGGCCGGCGCGGGATCCGACGGCTGGCCGACCGCCATCGACACCACGGGCACGCCGGTAGCCTTCAGCCGGTTGGCTTCGGCCAGGATGTCCATGGCGTGGAACGGCTCGACTTCCCCGCGGCGCGAAAGCGAAACGACCATCTGACCTCTTCCAACTGCTCTATTTGGGCGAATTCTGGACGCAAGCTAGAGCAGACTTGCCCTAACTGCCCTAGTTGCGGGACAGCGCCGCACAAATGCCCGATTGATGTGGGGATCACAAGCGCGCAGGAAGTTGCCGGCGCCGACTTTTCATCTTTCGCCCGCTCGTCTACCAGTGGACCTATGTTGAGCCGACCCCGACCGTTAATTGGCAAAGCGACCTCACTCAGCCGAACCGCGCGCGGCTTCGCGACGATTCTGCTGGCCGCCACCGTTGCTTTATCGAGCTCGGTCAGCGCCTTCGCGCAGGGCGTGCCGGTGGTGCGCGACGCCGAGATCGAGGCGCTGGTGCGCGATTATGCCCGGCCGATCTTCAAAGCGGCGGGGCTTGCCAATGACGGCATCGACATCGTTTTGGTCAACGACCAGAGTTTCAACGCCTTCGTCACCGGCCGGCGGCTGTTCATCAACACCGGCGCGCTGGTGACCGCCGAAACGCCGAACGAGATCATCGGCGTTATCGCGCACGAGGCCGGCCATATCGCCGGCGGCCACCAGGAGAAATTGCGCGACCAGCTCGACCGCGCCAAGACCATGGCCATCATCGCCACGCTGCTCGGCGCCGGCGCCATGGTGGCCGGCGCCACCACCAACAGCCGCGGTCTTGCCGGCGCCGGCATGGGGGTGGCCGCCGGCGGCGGCGAGATGGCGCAGCGCTCGATTCTGGCCTATCAGCGCACCGAAGAGATCACCGCCGACCGTTCGGCGATCACCTATCTGAACGCCACCGGCCAGTCCGGCATGGGCATGCTGAAGACCTTCGCCCGCTTCCAGAGCGCGCTCTCGCTCGCCGGCACCCAGGTCGATCCCTACCGGATCAGCCATCCGATGCCGCAGGAGCGCATCGCCAACCTCGAAGTCCTCGTCAAGCAAAGCCCCTTCGTCAACGCTGTCGACTCGCCGGCACTGCAGCAGCGGCACGACATGATGCGCATCAAGATCGCGGCTTATATGCAGGGCCAGGCAGCCGTCGCGCGACTGATGCGCAAGAACCCGACCAGCCTCGCCTCGCGCTATGGCGACGCGCAGCAGACCTATCTTTACGGCAATCCGGGCGCGGCGCTCGCCAAAACGGCGGCGCTGATCAAGGAACAACCGAAGAACCCCTATTTCCACGAACTGCGCGGCGACATCCTGATGAAGGTCAACAAGCCGAAGGACGCGGCGGACGCCTATGCCAAGGCGGCCAGCCTCGATCCCGCGCGCTCCGGCCTGCTGCTGGTTTCGGTCGGCCAGTCGCTGATGGCGGTCGGCACGCCCGATTCGCTGAAAAAGGCTGTCACCCAGCTTAACAACGGCGTCGCGCGGGACAGGGAGAATTCCGAAGCCTATCGTTTTCTGGCGCAGGCATATGGCGAGCTCGGCGACATTCCGGCTGCCGATCTTGCTACCGCCGAGGGTCACTATTATGCGGGCGACTACAAAAACGCTAAGATCTTCGCCATGCGCGCTCAACAGAAATTGAAGCGCGGCGAACCCCGCTGGGTCCGGGCGCAGGATATTATAAACTACACGCCATCGAACAAACTCAAATGAACCTCCCGGGCCCTGGCGGCGACCAAGGCGGACCGGAACCGGCAAAAGGAACGACGATATGAACAAGGCAATCCTGCTTGGCAGCGCCGGCGGTCTGGCGGTGGCGCTCGGCATGCTGGCTTTCGGTTTCATGGCGGGAAACCCGCAGCCCGCGAGGGCCGACACCGTGCAAGTCGCCCAGGTCACGTCTTCCACCGATACCAAGGCCTCCGCCGATACCAAGATCGATCGCAAGGAGGTCGAAGGCATCATCCGCGATTATCTCTTGAAGAATCCAGAAGTTCTGCTCGAGGTGCAGGACGCGCTCGAGGCCAAGCAGAAGGAAGAGCAGCGGCTCGCCGCACTCGGCGTCATCAAGAACTCCAAGGACGAGATCTTCAACTCGACCTTCGACGGCGTCGTCGGCAACCCGAAAGGCAAGGTCACGATCGTCGAGTTCTACGATTACAATTGCGGCTTCTGCAAACGCGCCATCGAGGACATGCAGGCGCTGACCAAGTCCGATCCGGACCTGCGCTTCGTACTCAAGGAGTTCCCGATCCTCAGCCCGGATTCGCAGAAGGCCAGCGTCGTCTCCATGGCGTTCCACCTGATGCATCCGGAGAAGTATCGTGAGTTCCACACCGCGCTGCTCGGCGGCCAGGGTCGCGCCACCGAGGCGACCGCGATCAAAGTGGCGCTTTCGCTCGGCGCCGACGAGGCAGCGCTGCGCGAGAAGATGAAGGACCCGCGCATCGCCGAAACGCTCTCGCGCACCTATGATCTTGCGACGAAACTGTCGATCACCGGCACGCCGTCCTATGTCGTCGGCAACGAGGTGATCTTCGGAGCGCTCGGCCAGCAGGTTCTGGCGGAAAAGATCGAAGAGGCAAAAAGCGCGCTCTAGGCGCGCCCGCGGTGTAAAAGCCGGCCGCTGTGGACAGCGAAAGAACGCACTTGCGCTCTTTTCGCGGGCGGCTATGCCCATTATAGAGGCCCAGTGCGCCGGCTTGGGGTCGGCGCAGAACAAGGTCGGCATATTGAAAACGATTTTCGTCCTCAACGGTCCCAATCTCAATGCGCTCGGCAAGCGCGAGCCGGGGATTTATGGCGGCAAGACGCTTGCGGCCATCGCCGAGGACTGCAAGACGGCCGGCGCCGCGCTCGGGCTCGAGATCGATTTTCGCCAATCCAACCATGAGGGCGATCTGGTCGACTGGATCCAGGAAGCCAGCGAGAAGGCGGCAGGCATCGTCATCAACCCCGGCGCCTACAGCCACACATCGATCGCCATCCATGACGCCATCCGCGCCGCAGCACCGCTGCCCGTCGCGGAAGTCCATCTTTCCAACATCCACGCGCGGGAGCCCTTCCGCCACGTCTCCATGGTCGCGCCGGTCGCTGTCGGCATGATCTGCGGGTTCGGGCCGCTCGGCTACACGCTCGCGCTGCAGGCACTGGCGGCACGCCTGTGACCGACCCCCAAACAGAAGGCTCGAAAATGTCGATAAAAAAGAACGGTGTTGACCAGCAGCTGATCCGCGATCTGGCGGGCATTCTGAACGACACCAATCTGACCGAGATCGAGGTCGAGCTCGGCGACCTCAAGGTGCGCGTCTCGCGCCAGGCGCAGGCCGTCCATGCGGTTGCAGCGGCGCTGCCGGCGCCCGCCGCGGCTCCTGCGACCGCCGCGGCTCAGCCAGCAACGGCAGCCGCGGCCGCCGATATGTCCAAGAACGCAGTGCCCTCCCCGATGGTCGGCACCGCCTATCTGGCACCCTCACCCGACGCCAAGGCGTTCATCGAGGTCGGCCAGAAGGTCAAGGAAGGCCAGACGCTGCTCATCATCGAAGCGATGAAGACGATGAATCAGATCCCCTCGCCGCGTGCCGGCACGGTGACGGCGATCCTCATCGAGGATGCCCAGCCGGTCGAATACGGAATGCCGCTGGTGGTTCTTGAGTAGAGCCGGGAACAATCAGGAGATGTTCCAGAAAATCCTCATCGCCAATCGCGGCGAAATCGCGCTCCGGGTGCTGCGCGCCTGCAAGGAGCTCGGCATCCAGACGGTGGTGGTCCACTCGACCGCGGATTCCGACGCCATGCATGTGCGGCTTGCCGACGAGAGCGTCTGCATCGGCCCACCGCCGTCCCGCGAAAGCTATCTCAACATCCACCAGATCGTCGCCGCCTGCGAGATCACCGGCGCCGATGCCGTGCATCCGGGCTACGGCTTCCTGTCGGAGAACGCCAAGTTCGCCGACATCCTAGCGGCCCACAACATCACCTTCATCGGCCCGTCAGGCGACCATATCCGCGTCATGGGCGACAAGATCGAGGCCAAGCGCACGGCGAAGCGTCTCGGCATCCCCGTCGTGCCTGGGTCCGATGGCGCGATCAGCGAAGAGAAGGAAGCCAAGCGCGTCGCCGCCGAGATCGGCTATCCGGTGATCATCAAGGCCTCCGCCGGCGGTGGCGGCCGCGGCATGAAGGTGGCGCACACCGAGGCGGACCTCGAAGTCGCCTTGCAGACGGCCAAGTCGGAAGCGGGGGCGGCCTTCGGCGACGACGCCGTCTACATCGAGAAATATCTGCAGAAGCCGCGCCATATCGAGGTGCAGGTGTTCGGCGACGGGGCCGGCCGAGGCGTGCATTTCGGCGAGCGCGACTGCTCGCTGCAGCGGCGCCACCAGAAGGTCTGGGAGGAAGCCAATTCCCCCGCGCTCAATGCCGAGGAGCGTTCGCGCATCGGCGGCATCTGCGCCAGGGCTATCGCCGATCTCGGCTATTCGGGCGCCGGCACGATCGAGTTCCTCTACGAGAATGGCGAGTTCTATTTCATCGAGATGAACACGCGTCTTCAGGTCGAGCATCCGGTGACCGAAGCGATCACCGGCATCGACCTCGTGCATGAGCAGATCCGCGTCGCCTCGGGCGGCGGGCTGTCGGTCAAGCAGGAAGACATCAAGTTCAACGGCCATGCCATCGAGTGCCGTATCAACGCCGAGGATCCGCGCACCTTCACGCCCTCGCCCGGCACGATCACGCATTTCCATACGCCCGGCGGCCTCGGTATCCGCGTCGATTCCGGCGTCTATTCGGGCTACAAAATCCCGCCCTATTACGACAGCCTGATCGGCAAGCTGATCGTGCATGGCCGCAACCGCGTCGAATGCATGATGCGGCTGCGCCGCGCGCTCGACGAATTCGTCGTCGACGGCATCAAGACGACGCTGCCGCTGTTCCGCGACCTGGTCGGCAATCCCGACATCGCCAATGGCGACTACGACATCCACTGGCTGGAAAAATACCTGGCCAAGGGTGAATAGCACGGGGATGCGATGACCCGCCCCTACGCACCAGGCTATCGCATTCCGACCGACCTGCTGCTTCGGGCTTACGCTTCCGGTGTCTTCCCGATGGCCGAGAGCGCCAACGACCCGGAAGTGTTCTGGGTGCGGCCGGAAACGCGCGGCATCATTCCGCTGGACGGATTCCACACACCGCGCAGCCTGAAGAAGACGATCCGCAAGCATCCGTTCGAGATCCGCTACGACTTCGATTTCGAGGCGACGATCGACGGCTGCGCCGAAAAACGCGAGGAGCGCCGCTCGACCTGGATCAATGCGCCGATCCGCGAAGCCTATGTCGAGCTCTATCGCTTGGGCCACTGCCATTCGGTCGAAGCATGGCGCGAGGAACGGCTGGTCGGCGGCCTCTATGGCGTCTCGCTCGGACGCGTGTTCTTCGGCGAAAGCATGTTCGCCAGGGAGACCGACGCGTCGAAGACCTGTCTCTACCATCTCGTCGAGCGGCTGAAGGCGCGCGGCTTCGCGCTGCTCGACACGCAGTTCACGACCGAGCATTTGAAGCGCTTCGGCGCTGTCGACGTGCCGCGCGGCCAGTATGAGAAGCTGCTCGCCGAGGCGCTGAAGGGCGAGGCCGTCTTCTATCCTTGAGCCCGCGCTGCCGCCTCGATCGGCGTTTGCGAATGGAACATCATCTTCCAGCCGTCAGCGCGATGGACATAGCCGGTGCTGACGAGGGCAGCATAGGATTCGCCGTTCTCGCGCGTCGCGCGCGCCTCGTAAGTCAGCATGACGATGTCGCTGCCGGGCTCGACCATGCCCTTCAGCTTAATGTCGAGGTCGCGCCATCTGTTAGGCTTGGCCGCCGTCTTTGCGAGATCGGCGTTGGTCATCGCCTGCGCCATCTGCGGGAACGCCACCAGGCAATCCACATCGGCATTGGCTTCATAGTAAGCGGAATCGCCTGTCCAAAAGCCCTTCTCGATATCGAGAAGCTCCTGCTTGTTGGCCGTGATCGATCTGGTGGTCATCGCAGAATCCTCCTCGCCTGTCGCCGATCTGGAACGGCTCAAAGACGGGCAGGTTCCGAGATCAGTTGGTGTCGGTCGTGTCGTCGGGTGCCGGCGCCGCATCAGTCGGTTCGGAGGCGGCGTCCGCCGGCTGCGCCGGAGCCCTGGCCTTGGCGGCTTCGGTCTTCGGCTTGCCTGTGTCGGCCTTGGCCGCGGTCGGCGGCGGCACGTCCGACTTCTGCTTGCAGCCCTTGAGCCAGACGTCATAGACGGCGTGCTCAACGGCGTTGAGGCCGGGGCTTTCGGCAAACATCCAGCCGGTGAAGATGCGGCGGATCTTGCGGTCGAGCGTGATCTCGTCGACCTCGACGAAGGAATCGGTCTTCGGCTGCTCCGTGTCCGGCCGCGAATAGCAGACGCGAGGCGTCACCTGCAAAGCGCCGAACTGAACGGTCTCGTCGATATAGACGTCGAAGGTGATGATGCGGCCGGTGATCTTGTCGATGCCGGCGAACGCGGCCACCGGATTGGTGATGCGGTCAGAGGCCGCAGGTGCAGCGGCCGGCGCCTGCGCGGCGGCGAACACCGCTGTCGAGGCAAGCAGAACGGACGTCGCCGCGATTAGGGCCTTTGAGATGTGGCTTGGAATCCTGGGGCGCAATTCAGGACGGAAAACCGCTGCGCACTTTTCCTGGAATTGCTTAGGAGAGCTCATGCAAATACCGGTGGTTGTGCCCGGGTGATTCTTCAACGCCCAAGGCTAGTCGAGGCTGCGCAATCAGCAAGCAGCTAAACGCCAATTGTGGCGACAAAGGACCGAAGCGGCGTCTGGGACGTGGATTACGATCCGGGCGTCCAGGCGTCGTAGTCGCCGGTCACCTGCGGGCGATGCTGGTTGGTCAGGATGGAACCCTGCGGACGATAGGCGCCGGGCGTTCCGGTCAGGTTCGGCCGATGCTCCTTCTGCCACTCGCGAGCCTTGTAGCTCTCGCTCGATGGAGGTGTATCGACGCGGTGGTGGATCCAACCATGCCAGCCCGGCGGGATCTTCGAGGCTTCCGAATAGTCGCGATAGATTACCCAGCGGCGGGTGCGGCCTTCCGAATCGATGCCGCCTTCATAGTAGACGTTGCCGGCTTCGTCCTCGCCGACCCGCTTGCCGAAGCGCCAGGTGTGGAAGCGGGTGCCGAGCGTCTGGCTGTTCCACCAGGTGAAAAACTGCAGCAGGAAAGTCTTCATCCAAATCCTCGCGGCGGCAGCGGCTGCGCCTTTCCCCTGCTTATGGCGTCACGTCACCGCGAAGGCAAGGGCTTTGCCACACCCCGAATGGAAATGCTCCATGCGTTCATATCTTGATGCATGTCGTCGTCCCAGAACCGCTCCACACTTCCGGCCGACATGCATTAGTCGATGCAGTTGTCCTGCCGGCGGCAGTGCGGCTTGCCAAGCGCCGCCTGTCTTTCTAAAGCTCGGCCCGCCCGTTCGGGGCACGCCTTGAGGAGGTGACGATTGAGCCGGGATCCGTCCGCAGACAGCCGGATCAGCGCCGAAGACATTCGCCGCCGCAAGGGCGGCGTGCCGATCGTTTGCCTTACCGCCTACACCTATCCTGTCGCCCGCCTGCTCGATCCGCATGTCGACCTGCTGCTGGTCGGCGACAGCGTCGCCATGGTCCTGCACGGCCACGCCACCACGCTCGGCGCCTCGCTGGAGATGATGATCGCGCACGGCCAGGCTGTGATGCGCGGCTCGGCCAAGGCCTGCGTGGTGGTCGACATGCCTGCGGGCAGCTACGAGACGTCGGCCGCCCAGGCCGTCGCTTCGGCGCGGCGCATCGTCGGGGCAACAGGCTGCCAGGCCGTGAAGCTCGAGGGCGGCGTCGACATGGCAGCCCAGATCGCGGCGATCGTCGCCGAAGGAATACCGGTCATGGGTCATATCGGCCTGCAGCCGCAATCGGTGGAGAAGGACGGCGGCTACAAGATCAAGGGCCGGACAGACGACAATATCGCAGCGCTCTTGCGCGATGCAGAGGCGGTGGAAAAAGCCGGCGCCTTCTCGGTGGTCATCGAGGGCACGATGGAGGCCGTGGCTGCGAAGCTTACCCGTCACATTTCCATACCGACCATCGGCATCGGCGCCAGTGCCGACTGCGACGGCCAGATCCTGGTGATCGACGACATGGTCGGCATGACCGTCGACCGCGTGCCGAAGTTCGTCAAGGAATACGCCGACTTGCGCAGCATGATCGCGAATGCGGCGGCCCGCTACGCCGCCGAGGTGCGCAGCCGTGCCTTTCCTGGCCCCGACCACGTCTTCACGACAGCATCCGGCAAGGACGACACATGAACGCGCCAATCGTCGTCGACAGCGTCGCCGCGCTTCGGACACAGGTCAGGAACTGGCGACAGGCCGGCCTGAAGGTCGCCATGGTGCCGACCATGGGTGCGCTGCATGACGGCCATATCTCACTGGTCAGGATCGCGCTCGAACGGGCCGATCGCTGCGTCGTCTCGATCTTTGTCAACCCGGCCCAGTTCGCGCCGACGGAGGATCTCGACAAATACCCACGCCAGCTGGCGCACGATCTCGACCGGCTGCGGGATGCGGGTGCGCATCTCGCCTTCACGCCGGGCGTAAACGAAATGTACCCCGCTGGCTTCGCCACGAAGATCTCGGTGGGCGGCCCCTCTCGCGGCCTGGAAACCGACTTCAGGCCGAGTTTCTTCGACGGCGTCGCGACCGTGGTAGCAAAACTCTTCCTGCAGGCGGCGCCCGATTGCGCCGTGTTCGGCGAGAAGGACTACCAGCAGCTTTGCGTCGTCAGGCAGCTCTGCCGCGACCTCGACCTGCCGGTCGAGATCGTCGGCGCGCCGACGGTGCGCGACGTCCATGGCCTCGCCATGTCGTCGCGCAATGCGTATCTCGGCGAGGCCGAGCTCGGCATAGCACGCGAGCTCAACGTGATCCTGCGCCGCACCGCGGCGGCGCTTGCGGGCGGCGCGGATGAAACCGGCGCCACCGATGCCGCAGCGAAGTCCCTCGTCTCCGCGGGCTTCCAGAAGGTTGACTATGTCGCCGCGCGCGAAGCCGCGACGCTCAGCTCCTGGCGGAAAGACCGCGACGGCCGCCTGCTGGCGGCCGCCTGGCTCGGCACGACACGCCTGATCGACAATGTGGAAATTCCCTCCGCCTGATCGGACTTTCGTTCGATCAGGCTCGCCGCCTACTCTTCCGACGGCATATGCAGATACATCGACTGGATGCCGACGCGGCCTGGCCCGGTGAAGCGATTGACGACGAAATTCATGGCGGCGCCGAAGAAGCCGCTGGAAAGCCGGTCGATCCTTGTATCCATCTTTACCGATGCGTCCTTGAACAGCCAGCCGCCCGGCTCGATGTCGATGGTCTCGCCGGGCGCCAGCACCTTCTCGAAGACATTGCCGTAACCGTGCAGCCAGACGATGCCGTCGCCTGTCTCGCCGCGGAAGCGGTCGATGAAGAAGCCGCTCTGGCCAAACAGCATCGTTCCCAGTCCGCGCACGCGCTCGAAAGTGTAGTCGACGCTGGCGGTCGCGGCGAGGAACTGGTGCTCGCGCACCTGGATCTCCTCGCCGCGCCGAAGATGGATCGGCACGATATGGCCCGGTCCGTCGCGGCTGAAGGCGATGATGCCCGGCCCCGACGCCTCGGTGACGAATATCTGCATGCCGGCGATCATGCGCTTCAGCGCGCCCTTCAGCGATTTCAGGCCGATGGTGATGGCGGTGTTCTTCCAGAGCAGGATATGGTGCTCGAAATAAACCGGCATGTTGGTCACATCGACCGACAGCACCGGCACCAGTTCTCCGGCGACGTGATAGGTCACGCCGCCAAAAGTCTCGTCCGACACCTCGGTCGGCATCAGTTCAGGCAAGCTCGGCATGGCAATCCCCCATTTGCCGGCGACGCCTCTGGCTAGTGGGAGAGCGGGACACCGGCGATGCGCAGCCTTGACCACGCGGATCGGCGCGATCAAATCAAAACCGCGCGATGAATGGGGGCTCGCTGCCGATCTAGCGGAGCCGCTTCTCCATGATGAGGGCGGGCAGTCCCGAATTGCCGCCGCAATCGGCGGTTCTGCCTGTCGCGCGAAACCCGTTCGCCTCGTAGAAGGCGATCGCCGCGGCATTTGCTTCCTCGACCTCGAGGCGCAGCGTATGCATCTCCGGAAAACTGGCTTCAACTTCATCGAGCAGCGACTGGCCAATCCCCTGCCGTTGGCAGGCCGGATGGACGTAAAGCTGGTTCAAAAGAACGATCTTCGGGTCGGTGGTGGCGGCAGCGAACGCCATGCCGCCGAGCCGCTTGCCGTCGTCAGCCACCAGGAACTCGGAATTCGGCCGCGCCAGCCGCGCCTTGAGCGAGGCGATCGAATGCCAGTCATCCGTGATTTCAGTTACCCGCTTGGTGCCATAGACGGCGTCGTAAGTGGCATGCCAAGTCTCGACCAGCAACGCACGGACGGCTGCGAGATCGCGTTCGCTGGCCGTCCGCACGAACATCGCTAGCCCTCGATGCCGAGCTTGGCCTTGACGAGGTCGTTGACCGCCTGCGGGTTGGCCTTGCCGCCGGTCGCCTTCATCACCTGGCCGACGAACCAGCCGGCCATGGTCGGCTTGGCGCGCGCCTGCTCGGCCTTGTCGGGGTTGGCGGCGATCACCTCGTCGACGGCCTTCTCGATGGCGCCGGTGTCGGTGACCTGCTTCATGCCGCGGCTCTCGACGAGCTGGCGCGGATCGCCGCCCTCGTTCCAGACGATCTCGAACAGGTCCTTGGCGATCTTGCCGGAGATGGTGCCTTCCTTGATCAGGTCGATGACGGCGCCGAGCTGCTCTGGCGAAAGCGGAGCATTTTCAATGTCTTTGCCGGCTTTGTTGAGAGCGCCGAGCAGGTCGTTGATGACCCAGTTGGCGGCGAGCTTGCCGTCGCGGCCGGATGCCACCTTCTCGAAATAGTCGGCAATCGGCTTTTCCGACACCAGCACCGAGGCGTCATAGGTCGACAGGCCCAGCGACGAAATCAGCCGCGCCTTCTTGTCGTCGGGCAGTTCCGGCAGGTGTTGCGCCAACGCATCGACATAGGCCTGGTCGAATTCCAGCGGCAGAAGATCGGGATCCGGGAAATAGCGATAGTCATGCGCCTCCTCCTTGGAGCGCAACGAGCGCGTCTCGCCCTTGACCGGGTCGAACAGGCGGGTCTCCTGGTCGATCTTGCCGCCATCCTCGAGGATAGCGATCTGCCGGCGCGCCTCGGATTCGATCGCCTGGCCGATGAAGCGGATCGAGTTGACGTTCTTGATTTCGCAGCGTGTGCCGAATGCGCCGCCCGGGCGGCGCACCGAGACGTTGACGTCGGCGCGCAGCGAACCTTCGTCCATGTTGCCGTCGCATGTGCCGAGATAGCGCATGATGGTGCGCAGCTTCGTCACATATGCCTTGGCCTCGTCGGCCGAGCGGATGTCGGGCTTGGAGACGATCTCCATCAGCGCCACGCCGGAGCGGTTGAGGTCGACATAGGACATGGTCGCATGCTGGTCATGCATCGACTTGCCGGCATCCTGTTCCAGATGCAGGCGCTCGATGCCCACCTCGATATCCTCGAACTCGCCCTGGCGGTTGGGCCCGACGGAGACGATCACCTTGCCCTCGCCGACGATCGGCTGCTTGAACTGCGAGATCTGGTAGCCCTGCGGCAGGTCCGGATAGAAATAGTTCTTCCGGTCGAAGACCGATTTATGATTGATCGCGGCCTTCAGGCCGAGCCCTGTACGGATCGCCTGCTTGACGCATTCCTCGTTGATGACCGGCAGCATGCCCGGCATCGCTGCGTCGACAAGGCTAACATTGGCATTGGGCGCCCCGCCGAACGACGTCGAGGCGCCGGAAAAGAGTTTTGCCTCCGAGATCACTTGCGCATGCACTTCGAGCCCGATGATGATCTCCCAGTCGCCGGTGGCGCCAGGGATCAGGCGTTTTGCGTCGGGGGTGCGGGTGTCGATGATGCTCATGGAGGCCTGCAGACTTTGAATTCTCGGAGTTGCAATTAATGTACTCATTGAGATGCATTAATGCACATTTTGGGTGCGCAACTTCGCTAGTCCAAACCGCCCTGCGAGACAAGCGCAAAGCCCGCACGCTGGCCTTTTCCGCCACGTTCGCTTATAGGATACCCCATTCCAATGGAGAGTGGATGTCCACTTACGCTCAGTCCCGGTGAAGCCCTGACCTCCTAAGCGAGGCAGGCAGAAAACCTGAAACCCCGTGCCGCGATGTCTCGCAGCGGCGGCTTTTGTTGTTTTTCCCGGGACTTCTCCAATGGACATTTCGCGTAACGAGCAGCGCATCCTGCACCTGCTCGCGCAGGGCGGCGCATTGAAATCGAAAAGAACGAAAGCAGGAAGATCGCCTCGGTCCTGTGCCTGACCCGCGATGGCTGGCGCTATCCGGGCTTCGACCTGGAACTCTTTCGGAAATTGAGGCGCAAGAAGCGGTTTCCTCGACGAACGGCGGTCCTTACCGCATGACACGACGCGGGCTCGAGCTCGTGCGCGCCGAACTCGACAATCGCTAATGTCCAATGCCGCCGGCCGAAACGCCGGCGGCACCTTTCCGTTTGCTTCAGGCCGTGGCGATGTAGGCCCTGATCTCTTCGGCTTCGCGCTCGACATCCTCGATGCGGCGCTTGACCACGTCGCCGATGGAGACGATGCCGTCGAGCAGCCCGTTTTTCTCCACCGGCAGATGGCGGAAGCGGCCGCGCGTCATGATCTCCATCACCTCGTTGACGGTGTGGTTTTCGTTGCAGATCTTGACCTTCGGCGTCATCGCCGAGCGCACGGCGATGTCGAGCGCGGCGGCGCCCTCCTTGGCCACGACCCTGACGATATCGCGCTCAGAGAGAATGCCGACGATCTTGCGGTCGCCATTGGTGATGACGAGCGCGCCGATCCTGTGCTCGGCCAGCATGCGAATGGCCTCGCTGAGTTTTTCATTGGGCCCGAGCGTGAACACGTCATGGCCCTTGCTCTCAAGAATTGCCTTAACCGTCATGGCGTCCTCCACTGCCTTTGACGCTCCCGGCGCCCTTAGGAAGACACTGGGTGCTTGGGCAACATCGTGCGCCGTGATTGGTTGCATTTCAAGTGCGCCTAAGGAGTAGATCAGGATGGCGTCTCGTTGAATCACCATCCTGATCTATCTCTTGTTGGAGTATGATCTTCTCCGAAACCGGTTCCCGCTTCTCGGGATCATGCTCTAGGCGGCAGCCAGTGGACGGTCGAAGAAACGCAGTCCGAAAAAGCCGGCGACGAAGCCGCCAATATGGGCTTCCCAGGCGATCTGGCCGTCGATGCCCGGCGCGAAGCCGAGCAGGCCCGTGGCCAGATTGATCACCATCCAAACGCCAAGAAAGGTCATGACGCCGCGCGAACGCAACACCGATGCGACCGGCAGCGGCTCGCCGGCGAAGGCACCCCGGCCCGACGAACGGTCGACGCGGAAGCCGTAGCGCGCGGCCGCGCCCATCATCCCGGAGATCGCGCCCGATGCGCCGACGAGCGGCATCTCGCCATAGGGATGCAGTGCCCAGAACAGAGCGACCGAGGCCAGTCCGGTCACAGCGTAGAACATTGCGAAACGTAGCGCGCCAAGACGATTGGCGAGCGGCGAGCCGAAGGCTGCAAGCCAGATCATGTTGATGGCGATATGGGCGACGCCCCCATGCATGAACGCATAGGTGAACGGGCGCGTGAACAAGAACCAGTCGAAGCCGTATTGGCCGGTGTACAGCACCGGAATGAAGGCGCCGTCATAGAGCAGCGTCATTTGCTGCGTTTCGTTCAGCACATATTGCTGCAGCAGATAGACGACCGCGCAAATGCCGATCACGGCAAGCACCACCGGCGGCAGGTTGAATACAGGTTCGCGCCGCCGCGGCTCGAGCGCCTCGTCCGGCAACGGTTTGTTTTCGGTGGGGTTTACGGGCTCGCTCATGCACCCTTGCAGGTTCGGGACTCGGCGTTTTCGACGAGCATGTAGATCACGCGCTTTGGAATCACAAACGGCTAATCGCCACAGCGCCCGCGCAGAAAAAGGCGAATCAGAGCAAGGGCCGAATCAAAAAGAAGGCCGTTCAGGTGTCCCCCTGAACGGCCGGTCGAGCCCCCTGCTCCCCATAAACTCGTGACTGAAGTGCTGCCGATCGCTGCTGAAACGACCGTTTTGGAGTGGTTTTGATGTGCCACAGGCCTCGGCGGCACACAATGTAAACCGTTTGTTAACCTTAACGACCCCGAGGCGTGAACAAACGTTAACGATACTGGCACGCATCCTGCTCCGCACCGCATGAAGGTCATCGGAGGGCGCCCTGTCTGTTCGCCGATGGGACATCAAAAGACAGGTTGTGCGGAGCAGGATGGACATGAACGAAAAAGGATCGATCGCGCTGTTCCAATATTGGAACCAGCTGCGTGATGGCCGCCTTGCCCCGAAGCGATCGGAGGTGGAGCCGGCGGACATCAAGTCGCTTCTGGCCGACACCTTCATCCTCGAGCGCGATACGCGCGGCGAGGCGGTGTTCCGGCTGGCCGGCACGAGGCTCTGCGCCTATTATGGCCGGGAGCTCAAGGGCTTCTCCTTCCCTTCGCTCTGGCGCGAGAAGGATCAACGGTTGGTGTCGCGGCTCATGCAGGGCGTTTTCGATCAGAAGTCGGTTCTGCTCATGACCTATGAGGGATTCAGCCGGAACGGCCGCTCCAACAAATTCGAGCTCTTGGCGCTGCCGTTGGACGGCGGCGCCGAGAACCCGCGCTGCCTGGGCATCATCAGCACCGCCGACAAGCCGTTCTGGCTTGGTGCCGACCCGCTCGCCGACGCGCTCATCGATTCGATTCGGGTGATAGACCCCGAGAAGGAGCCGATGTTCCTGAAGAACCGTCCGGCCATCGACGTCCCCTCGCTCGTTCCGACCGAATTCGATGCTCCGGAGACCATTTCGGCGCTCGGCCGCGTGCGTCGCATCCGCCATCTCGTCGTCCTCGACGGCGGGCGTCACGAGTGAGCCCCGCCGTGTGAGGTTTCCCGCCGCTCTCGCTAGATTTTTCAGCGCTGCGCGTGTTCCAGGCCCAGGCTTTTGCGGCCGACTTTTCCCGTTTGTTAACCTGCTTTGCTGTAGCTTTTCGGGCGAAATTCCTCGCATCGTCGCGCGGAATGCCAACCGGGTGTAGGCAGTCATGAGGTCAGCGGCGGTAGAATATGCGCCGTCACGAGCTGAGCGGCGCAACTTCCAGCGTGTCCGCGTCAAAATCTACGGACGTTTCATGCTGGAAGACCGCACCGAGCATCCTTGCCAGGTGATCGATATGTCGCCCGGCAACGTTGCGTTGCGCACGGACCGGATCGGCATGCCGGGCGAGAAGGTTATCGCCTATATCGACCATATCGGTCGTGTCGAAGGCATCGTGACGCGTACGTCGCAGGACGGGTTCGCCATGACCGTCATCGCCTCGGAGCGCAAGAAGGACAAGCTTGCCGCGCAGCTCACCTGGCTTGCCAACAAGCATGAACTCGACCTGCCCGAGGACCGCCGCCACGAACGCGTGGCGCCGCGCAATCCGATGAGCGTCCTCCAGCTCACGGATGGGCGCCAGTATCAGTGCCGCATCATCGACCTGTCGCTCTCCGGTGCCGCCATCGAGATCGATGTCAAGCCGGCAATCGGCGTCCAGGTCACGTTAGGCACGATGCGCGGCCAGATCGTGCGCCATTTCGAGGACGGCGTCGCCATAGAATTCGCCGTCATCCAGCGGCCGGAAACTCTGGATCAGGAATTCAACGCGCCGCGGTCCTGACGCAAACCCGCACCGCAAGCGCGAAGCGAGCCGGCCGGTAGCGGCCGGTTTTTTGTTGCCTGATTTTGGCGGGTCGGACGCGGGTCGCCCGCGCTATCTAGATCTCACGCGAGCCGGCGAAATCTGAATAATCCGAAATCGCGGTAGTTCAAATTTTATGTTTATTCTACTGGCGTTTTACTCAATGTCTACTTTGGGTTTTTGCGTCAAATAAATCCCAACGTGGCACAGTCTCCTCAAACGGGGAGACTACAACAATGAAAATGACGAGGGGCAAGCTGTTGCTCTTGGCAATGGCGATGCAGCTTTCCGCCTGGGGTACGGCAAGCGCAGGACCGGCTTTCATGCATACGGGTGGCCGCACCACCCAGCCGGTCGGTCACTACGATTTCTGCCAGCGCATTCCCGTCGAATGCAATGAACGGACGCCGAAGGGTTCGCCGGTCGAGCTGACGCGCAAGCTGTGGGCGACGATGGTCAACGTCAACAATTCGGTCAACACCCGCGTCAAGCCGCGCACCGACATGGAGATCTACGGTGTCGAGGAATACTGGGCCTATCCCGACAAAGGTTATGGCGACTGCGAGGATTACGCGCTGGAGAAGCGCCGTGAGCTGATGGCCGTGGGCGTGCCGGCCGGCAATCTGCTGATGACGGTGGTGCGCCAGCCGAACGGCGACGGCCATGCGGTGCTGACGGTGCGCACCAGCCTCGGCGAATTCATCCTCGACAATCTCGAGCCGAAAGTGCTCGCCTGGAACGACACCGTCTACACCTACCTCAAGCGTCAATCGACGGAGAATTCGGGCGTTTGGGTGACGATCAACGACGGCCGCGACGACGCGGTCGCCAGCGTCCGCTAAGGCGCCAAAGCGATCGGGTACGTCGCCGTGACGCGGCGGCGCGCCCAGGAAGAAAGCCCGGTCGAGTCCCCACCCTCCCCGTCCCCAACGACCGGGTTTTAGGAGCCGGCCCCTGTCCCCGGGGCCGGCTCCGCCATTTCGGTCGCCGCCCGCCGGCTGCAACCAATCGGCGCTGCGCTGCCGAAGCGCCATGGTCGGCACGCCCTTCCCCGCCGAGGCGGATGGGAGCAGTATGGCTCGTTCGTTGCGGATGAAGCCAATGCTAGAAATCCCCGAGGATCGCGGCACCCGCCACCTGTTGTTCAAGGCCATAGACGACGCGTTCAAGGCCGGAGACTTCGCGGCCCTGGGTGTTGCGCTCGGCGGTTCACCGCGCTGGTTCGACGAGCGGATGCCGTCCGAGCTCGGACTTGGCCACCCGCTGGAATACGCGATCTACTGGAGCCCGGCCGCGTTTATCACCGCGCTTCTCGATGCCGGGTCGAACCCGAATTATGAAGACCCGGCCGGGTTTCCATCGATCATTGCCGTGCTGTCGACGGAACGGCCGGACCGGTTGGACGTCATCCATATCCTGCTCGCGCATGGCGCCGACCCGGATATGCGCGGCGTGAACGACTGGACCGCCCTGCACTACGCGGTGTCCCGGCGCGACGCCGAGGCGATCCGTCTGCTGCTCCTGTCAGGCGCGGACGCTTCGCTGAGGACCCGCATCGACGACTATCAGACGGCCCTGGAAGGCGCCGAGCAGGCCGGCTTCGAAGCGGGCGCCCTTCTGTTGCGTGAAGCGATGAACAGCCGCCGCGGATGAAGACAGGCGGAGTTGCCGCCTGCCGCCGTCACACTGTCTTGAGCTTGGTCTTGAAGCGTTTGGCATTGGCCACGTAGTGGGCCGCCGAGACGCGCAGCCGCGCGATCGCCGCTTCGTCCAGCGTCCTTATCACCTTGGCGGGCGAGCCGACGATCAGCGAATTGTCCGGAAACACCTTGTTTTCCGTCACCAGCGCGCCGGCGCCGACCAGCGAGTTGTTGCCGATCCTGGCGCCGTTCAGCACGATGGCGCCCATGCCGATCAGGCTGTTGTCGCCGATCGTGCAGCCATGCAGCAGAGCCCGGTGGCCGATCGTGCAGCCTTCGCCGATGGTCAGCGGAAAGCCCGGATCGGTGTGCATGATCGTGTGTTCCTGCACATTGGTGTCGGCGCCGATGATGATCGGTTCACCGTCGCCGCGGACGACGACGCCGAACCAGAAGCCGGCATTGCGGCCGATCCGGATATTGCCGATCAGCGTGGCGTCGGGCGCGATCCAGTTCGTATCGGCGTCCTCGAACTCGGGCGCTTTCCCATCGATCGCATAGACCGGCATTGTTCGTCTCCGAATCGTCTCAACCAGCGAATTCGAAAGACCCTAAGTTGGCTGTCGCCCAGGATGCAATGGCGATGAGGACGACGCCTAGCGCCAGCGCCCAGGCAATGGCCGTGCAGCCGCAGGACAACAGCGCCATCGTGCCGATGCGGCCCTCGCGCCGGGCGGCTAAGGCCTCGTTGGTGAGCATGAACGGCCCGGCGCAGGCTGTTGCCGCGAGCGAACGCAGGATGTGGACGTGCGAAACATAAGGCTCGGCAAAGGCCAGGCGTCGGCCGGCCAGCAATTCCATGGCCGATCCGGCCAGCCCGCAAGCCGTGAGACCAACCGCGAAAGCGTAAAGAACAAGCACAACGGGATCCATGTTTACCAACCGTTTACCATGAAAACGCACAGTCGTGCCAACGCGCTGCAAGAGCCATGCCGCGCAAGCTGTGCCGCCGAAGGACAGGTGGGCGGATCGGGGAAGAGCAAATGAGAGAGGCAAATGTTGCCGAGGGCGCTGACTTCGAGGTCGTCAACTCGACCTTGATGAAGCGGGTCTTTTATATCTTCGCGGCGCTGGCGCTGCTTTCGATTGCCATCAGCGTCGGCGGCAAATGGCTTGGACGGTCGATCGCCATGGCCGGCTATACGGATGACACGACGGTGCGCCAGATCGTCATGGGCAACAATCTCATCAGCGTGCCGGCAAACTTCATCCGCTTCGACCAGGCCAGGCGCGACGGCATCGCCTCGCGGCTCGACCTCTATCTGCGCTATCCCGAAATGGACGGCTACAGCACGGCCGCGCGCGACGACTTCAACCATGCGACGACCAGGAAGATCATCTTCTTGTCGTTCGAACCGCGAATGATGTCGCGCGACATGAGCGGCCGTTTCGCGCCCATCTACAGCGCTCTGATCGAAAAGCCGGGGACGCCCGGCCCGGGCGGCACGACGGTTTACGCCTTCAGCGAAAAATCAGGCTATCTGAATGAAGTGCTGGCTGTTGCCGAACGCCCCGGCAAGGATCCGTTCGTCGCCCGCTGCCTGAGCGGCCCGAGTGCCGAGGAATCGCTGGCGCCCTGCGAGCGCGACACCCAGGTCGGCGACGATCTCAGCCTCACCTATCGCTTTCCGCGCGAGCTGCTCGCGAACTGGCCGGCGCTCGACGCGGCGATTGCAGCCAAAGTGGCGAGCATCCTCAAGACAGCCCATTGACAACTCACCCCATCAATTAGCCGGCCATCAAACTAGATCATTTCGGCGCGCAGCCGACGACGATCACATTCATCGAAACACCCTTCCCGGCTCGCCTGGCTCAACGCTTCAGCTTCACGGGCGACAAGATACGGTCTGGCATCGGGCTGACAAGGCGCGCTAATGGTCAGGCATGACCGATTTGAAGCCTTCCTATCTTGAGTTTGATCTCGCCAGCCGCCATCTGCGCCTCGACCCGCACGAGCCGGCCTTCGTGCAAGACCCTTACGAGGCCTACGCCTTTCTGCACGGCACTGCCAACGCCTTCTTCTGGGAAGACTACGGCTTCTGGTGCTTTGGCGGCTTCGACGACGTCAACCGGTTGCTGCGCGACCGCCGTTTCGGCCGCCAGAATCCGGCGGGGATTCCCGACAGCCGCGACGTCGGCGACGATCGCTCGCATCTCGCGGCCTTCGACGCGATCGAAGCCAATTCCATGCTGGAGCTGGAGCCGCCGGTGCACACGCGGCTCAGAACGCTGGTCAACCGCGCCTTTGTCTCACGCCAAGTCGAGCGGCTCAGGCCACGCATCGAAGCTCTGGCCAACGAGCTGGTCGACCGCTTCGAGCCAAGCGGTGTCGACCTTTTGCCCGCCTACGCCTCGCCCTTGCCGATCACCATCATCGCCGAGATGCTCGGCGTTCCGGTCGAGATGGGGCCGCAACTGCTCGACTGGTCGCATCGGATGGTCGCCATGTACATGCATGGCCGCACGCGCGAGACCGAGGAGACGGCGAACCGCGCCGCGCGCGATTTTTCCGACTTCCTGCGGGGCTACATTGCGGAGCGGCGCAAGAAACCTGGCGACGATCTGCTGTCGCTGCTGATCGAGGCTCAGGACAACGGCCAGAAGCTCTCGGAAGACGAGCTGGTTTCCTCGGCGATCCTGCTTCTCAATGCCGGCCATGAAGCGACCGTGCACCAGACCGGCAATGCGGTGCGCTCGATCCTCGCGCAAGGCGGCGATCCGCGCCGCTTCTTTGCGACACCGGAGGCGAATGTCGCGACGGTCGAGGAATGCCTGCGCTACGACCCGCCGCTGCATATGTTTCTGCGCTATGCCTATGAGGAGATGGAGGTTTCGCCAGGCATCCTGGTCAAGCCCGGGGAGATGGTGACGCTGCTGCTCGGCATGGCGAACCACGATCCGCTTGCCTTTGCCGAGCCCGACACCTTCAATCCGGCCCGCACGGACCAGAAGAATGTTTCCTTCGGCGCCGGCATCCATTTCTGCATCGGCGCGCCGCTGGCCAGGCTGGAGCTGCAGGTGTCGCTGAAGACGCTGTTCGATCGGCTGCCCTACTTACGCTTAGCGGAGACACCGCGCTTCCGCGACACTTACCATTTTCACGGGCTGGAACGGGTCGCCGTCACCTTTTGACCGGCGGACGATGCGACTCGAACAGCTGAAATTGTCATTCGGAATTCAGAAATGAGATTCGCCTTCCTGCAAGAGCCACCCTTCTGCTTCACCGATGCCGCGGGCAAGCTCGGCGGTTGCGACGCGGTGCTCGCCGAGAAAGTTTGCCAGATGGTTGACCTGGAGAACTTCTCGCCGATCGAGGCGGAATTCGCCGAACTGCTCCCCGGTTTGGTGGACGGCCGCTGGGACATGACGACCGGCCTGTTCATCTCCGAGGAGCGCAGCAAGCTCGTGGACTTCACGCGGCCGATCTGGTCACTGCCGGACGGGTTGATGGTCGCCAAGGGCAATCCGCTGGAGCTGAACGGCTATCGCTCTGTCGCCCAACATCCTTCCGCCGTGCTCGCAGTCATATCGGGTCAGATCCAGCACCAGACCGCGCTGCAGAACGGCGTTCCGCCCCAGCGGATCAGGATATTCGCCACGCAGGCCGAAGCAGCCGAAGCCGTTGCGGCAGACCATGCCGACGCATATGCCAGTGTCGCCATGGCGCATCGCGGCTATGTCAACGGACGGACTGGCGTACCGCTTGCCGTCATCGACATCCCGGCCTTTGAAAAGCAGCCTGCGGCAGGCGCTTTCGCCCTCGCCAAGGGCAACGACGCGCTGCGCCGGCGCGTCGATCAATGTCTCGGCGATCTGCTCGGAAGTGCATGGCACCGGGAGATCATGAGCAAATACGGCTTTTCCGACGGCGATGTCGATCGGCTGCTTTGATTGCTGGAAGCATTCAAAGCCGGATCACATATTCCTTGCGCGTCGTCTCGAGCACTTCCCATGTGCCCTTGAACCCTGGCCTCAGCACGAAACTGTCGCCGGCCCGCACGGTGCGCGCCTCGCCGCCATCCTCGGCGATCACCGAGACGCCGGACAGGATGTGGCAAAACTCCCATTCGTCATAGGCGATGCGCCATTTGCCCGGCGTCGCTTCCCAGACGCCGGCATAGAGACCGCCGTCGCCCTCCTCGACATTCCAGGTGCGGAATTTGGGATCACCCGAAATCACCCGGTCCGGCGGCGGCGCGCCGGCCTCCGGTTCGACCGCATCGGTGTTGAGCGCAAGAAAGGCCGACATATCAGACCTTGCCGAGCGCCTGCTCGAGGTCGGCAACGATGTCGTTGACGTCCTCGATGCCGATCGAAAGGCGGACGGTGTCAGGTCCGGCGCCGGCCTTGACCTTCTGCTCGTCGGAAAGCTGGCGGTGCGTGGTCGAGGCCGGATGAATGACCAGCGATTTGGTGTCGCCGACATTGGCGAGGTGCGAGAACAGTTCGAGCGCCTCGACGAATTTGATGCCGGCCTCGTAGCCACCCTTGAGGCCGAAGGTGAACACCGCGCCTGCGCCCTGCGGCGAATATTTCTTCTGCAGCGCGTTGTTCTTGTCACCTGGAAGGCCGGGATAGTTCACCCAGGCTACCTTCGGATGGTTCGACAGCCAGCCGGCAACGCTCGCGGCATTGTCGCAATGACGCTGCATGCGCAGCGGCAGCGTTTCCAGGCCGGTCAGGATCAGGAAGGCGTTGAAGGGCGAGATCGCCGGGCCGATGTCGCGCAAACCAAGCACGCGGGCGGCAATCGCGAAGGCGAAGTTGCCGAAAGTCTCGTGCAGGACGAGGCCGCCATATTCAGGGCGCGGCTCCGACAGCATCGGGTATTTGCCGGACTTCGACCAGTCGAAGGTGCCGCCATCGACGATGACGCCGCCGATCGAATTGCCGTGGCCGCCGATGAACTTGGTCAGCGAGTGCACGACGATGTCGGCGCCGTGCTCGATCGGCCGGACCAGATAGGGCGAGGCCAGCGTGTTGTCGACGATCAGCGGCAGGCCGTGCTTGCGGGCAATGTCGCCGATCTTCTCGATGTCGACGAAGACGCCGCCAGGGTTGGCAAGGCTTTCGATGAAGATCGCCTTGGTCCTGTCGTCGATCTGGCTCTCGAAGGTCGCCGGATCGTTTGCTTCTGCCCAGCGAACTTCCCAGCCGAAGTTCTTGAAGGCATGGCCGAACTGGTTGATCGAGCCGCCATAAAGCTTGTTGGCGGCGATGAAGTTGTCGCCCGGCTGCATCAGATTGTGGAACACGATGACCTGCGCGGCGTGGCCCGAGGCGACGGCAAGTGCCGCGGTGCCGCCTTCGAGCGCCGCGACGCGTTCCTCGAGAACCGCCTGGGTCGGATTCATGATGCGCGTGTAGATGTTGCCGAAGGCCTTCAGCCCGAACAGCGAGGCGGCATGGTCGGCGTCGTCGAAGACAAAGGAAGTGGTCTGGTAGATCGGCGTGGCGCGGGCGCCGGTCGCCGGATCGGGCTTTGCGCCTGCATGAACGGCTAAAGTGCTGAAACCAGGCGTACGGGTCATCGAAATCCCTCTCCTAACGTTCGAAAATCGCCGGGCATTCTTGGCGAAGCGCGGCGGGGAATGCAAAGAAGAAAATACCGTTCGGGGCGCGATCTGCGACGAACGCCCGGGAAAATCCATTTCGTCCCGGAATAATTTTGCGCGAACTACCGCGTGCTTATTTCTGTCTTACGCCGAAGCTCTGAAATCCCTGGCGCATCACAGGTTTTTTCGACGACAGCACGCCGGAGTTGACGCCGGTCCAGCCGATCTCGCCGGATAGCTTGCCGTATTCGATCTTCGGGCAGCGGTTCATCACCACCTTGATGCCGACAGCTTCGGCGCGGGCCGCGGCCTCGTCGTTACGCACGCCAAGTTGCATCCAGACGACCTTGGGCAGCGGGTCGAGCTGCAGCACCTGGTCGACGACGCCAGGCACGGCCGCCGAGCCTCGAAAAATATCGACCATGTCGACCGGATGCGGCAGATCTTCGAGGCTCGCATAGACCGTCTGTCCGAGGATCTGCTTGCCGGCATGACCGGGATTGATCGGGAGCACCCAAAAGCCCTTGGCTAAAAGATATTTCAGCACGAAATAGCTGGGCCGCACATCGTTGGGCGAAGCGCCGACCATGGCGATCGTCTTCACCGAATTCAGGATGCCGGCGATGTAGGCGTTGTCGTAGCTATCGTGATTCATGCTGCGATGGTCTTCCTGCGGTAATGGTAGCGATAGAGTTCGCGGTTGAAGCCGAGAGAGGCGTAGAGCGCGCGTGCGGGCGTGTTCAGCGATAGAAAAGCCGGGCATGCGGAAGAACTATTCGTCGGTCCATTCGGGCTTGCGCTTGCCGATGAAGGCACCGATGCCTTCCTCGGCGTCGCGCGCCAGCATGTTTTCCACCATCACGCGGCCGGTATGGGCATAAGCGTCGGCCAACCCCATTTCGCCCTGGGCATAGAAAGCCTCCTTGCCGGTTTTGATCACCAAAGAGGATTTGGATGCAATGGTTTGCGCGTATTTGTTGACAACCTGAATCAGATATTCGCGCGGCACGATGCGGTTGATGAGCCCGAACTCCTTGGCGGTCGCCGCGTCGATCGTCTCGCCGGTGAGCAGCATTTCCATCGCCTGCTTGCGTGAGACGTTGCGCGACAGCGCCACCATCGGCGTCGAGCAGAACAGGCCGATATTGACGCCAGGCGTGCAGAAACTCGCCTCATGCGAGGCGATGGCAAGGTCGCAGCTGGCGACCAGTTGCAGGCCGGCGGCGGTGGCGAGGCCGTCGATCTCAGCGATCACCGGCTTCGGGTGGCGCACGATCGTCTGCATCAGGTTCGCGCAAGCCGCGAAGGTCGTTTCGAAGAAGGCCTTGCCCCGATCCGGTTCGGCGCGGTGCGCCGTCATTTCCTTGAGGTCATGGCCGGCACAGAACACTTTTCCCGACGCCGCCAGGATGATGACGCGCACGGATCTGTCGGTCTTAACGCGATCGAATTCGGCCTGCAGCGCCGCCATCGTCGCCAGCGAGAGCGCATTGGCCGGCGGGCTGGCAAGCGTGAGGCGCAGGATGCCCTTGTCCTGGCTGACAAGAACAGGACCGTCGGCGACGGCGGGCTTGATGGCGACGACTTCGGCCACTTTCAAAAAACCTCATGCTTATGGAGCAACAGAACTAGCACGCTGCCGGTTGAAGAACAGCCGCGAGACGTGTTTTCTCCGTCGCACCGTTTGGTCCAGGCGCACCGCCCGGAGCTGCTCATTCATATAGGACGTCGCCATGCCCGCCCAAAGCGATCTGAAGCCAATGCTCAACGCGGCGGAAGTCAATGCACTAATGGCAAGCGTCTATCCGCAGCTCAACGACAATTTCACCTCCTATGAGGCGATCGACGTTTTTCCGGGCGGCTGCACGGTGCGGCTGAATGCCGACGAGCGGCATCTGCGCCCCGGCGGCACGGTATCCGGTCCGGCGCTGTTCACGCTGGCCGACATCGGCGGCTATGTCTGCGTGCTCAGCCATGCCGGCCCGGACGCGCTTTCGGTGACGGTCAACCTCGACATCAATTTCATGCGCAAGGCCGAAGCCGGTCCGATCGACGGCCATTGCCGTATCCTGAAGCTTGGCAAGAGCCTGATGGTGTTCGATATCGATATTGTCGCGGGCCCGGACGGACACACTGTCGCGCATGCCACCGGCACCTATTCGATCCCGAGGAAGCGAATAAGCGACAAGCCGGCCTGACGTCTTGCCGGAACTCCCAGTCGATAGGTTCGTTCTGCGGCATGCCCGATGTTACGACCTACCTTGCCTTCGTCGGCGCCGTGCTCGCCTATCAGCTTTCTGGTGTCGGTCCGGACATGATGCTGGTGATCAGCCGCGGCGTCGGGCAAGGCTGGCGCCACGCCCTGGCGACTGCAGCGGGCTGCGTATCGGCCGGCGTCGTCCAGATTCCATTACTGGCAATGGGGCTTGCCTCGCTGATCACATCCTCCCCATCTCTTTACAGCTTCCTTCAGATCGTCGGCGCCATCTATCTGATCGCCATCGGGATCAAATTCCTGTTGGCCCGTCGGTCGGGCAAAGGTGGCGGTGCGTCTACCTTTGCCGAGACGAGCAGTATCCCAGCCGCTTTCCGGCAAGGCGTGATCTGCAATCTCACCAATCCGACGACGCTCGCTTTCATGCTGGCGGTGCTGCCGCAATTCGTTCATCCCTGGGTCGGTTCGCCTGCACTGCAGTTCATCATTCTCGGTACGACCATGAAGGTGATGGGACTGGTTGTCCTCAGCGCCGTCGCGTTGACCTCCGGCGCGGTTGGCGGCTGGCTGGGGCGCCGAGGCACGTTCGTCGTTTGGCAAGAAAGGCTGGCAGGAGCCTTGATGATCGCGATCGGCGTCAAGCTTCTCCTTGCCGCCGTGACCGGGCGGCGGTGAACGAAAGAGAGCTATTTTGACATAGAGGCATGAGGTAAAATAATACCACTAATGTTAGTCATTGAATTTAAGGGGCTTTTCGCGACCATACACCGCAACCGACGCTTGACGCGCCAAACACCCTCGCCTATAAGCCGACCCGAAGCAGCGGCCCGCAAAGGCCGCCGTTTTGTTATTGGCGGAGCGGCTCCGGTCATCCCGTCAATCTAAGCAACAAGAAACGCCTTCTCTGTCCCTCCCGGACGGGAAAGGTCAAACCTGAGAGCAAAACATGGCTACCTTTTCGCAGAAGCCTGCGGATGTGGTGAAGAAGTGGGTGCTGATCGACGCCGAAGGTCTCGTCGTCGGTCGTCTGGCCACTGTCATCGCCAACCATCTGCGCGGCAAGCACAAGCCCACCTTCACCCCGCATGTCGATGACGGCGACAATGTCATCGTCATCAATGCCGACAAGGTGGTGTTCACCGGCAAGAAATATACCGACAAGGTCTATTACTGGCACACCGGCCACCCCGGCGGCATCAAGGAGCGCACCGCGCGCCAGCTGCTCGAGGGCCGTTTCCCCGAGCGTGTCGTCGAGAAGGCCGTCGAGCGCATGATCCCGCGCGGCCCGCTTGGCCGCCGCCAGATGAAGAATCTCCGCGTCTATGCCGGCGCCGAGCATCCGCACACCGCCCAGCAGCCCGTCACGCTCGACGTGGCCAAGCTGAACTCCAAGAACAAGAGGGCCTCGTAATGGCTGAGCTTTCCTCGCTCGCAGAACTCGGCACAGTCGCCGCGCAGCCGGCCGCGCCCGTGCATGTCCAGAAGCTCGACAAGTCGGGCCGCGCCTATGCCACCGGCAAGCGCAAGAACGCCATCGCGCGCGTCTGGGTGAAGCCGGGCTCCGGCAAGATCACCGTCAACGACAAGGAATTCGCGAGCTATTTCGCGCGTCCGGTGCTGCAGATGATCCTCAACCAGCCGATCGTCGCGGCCAACCGCGCCGGCCAGTACGACATCGTCGCCACCGTCATCGGCGGCGGCCTCTCCGGCCAGGCGGGTGCGGTGCGCCACGGCATCTCCAAGGCGCTGACCTACTACGAGCCGGGCCTGCGCTCGGTGCTGAAGAAGGGCGGCTTCCTGACCCGCGACAGCCGCGTGGTCGAGCGCAAGAAGTACGGCAAGGCGAAGGCCCGCCGCTCTTTCCAGTTTTCCAAGCGCTAAGGAGCGCTTGGGGGCAAGTTCTCGAAGCGCTAAGCGCCGCGAGTCCAAGCATTTCGAAAAGGCCGCCTCCGGGCGGCCTTTTTTCGTCACCAGTGCCCGGCCGGTGTCTTTAGGTAGTCGATGAAGGCGCGCAGCGGCGCCGGCACTAGCCGCCGCCCGGGATAGTAGAGAAACGGCCCCGAGAAGCTTTGCCACCATGGCTCCAGCACAGGTTCCAGGACGCCGCTGTCGAAATATGGGCGTACCCAGTCCTCGAAGAGCCAAAGAATGCCGACGCCGGCGATCGCCGCATCGATGGCGAGATCGACGCCGCCGCCGATGCTGACGACCAATGGCCCCGTGGTATCGACCCGCACCACCTCGCCGCCGCGCTCGAACTCCCAAGGCGTCATGACCCCGCTCGGGAAGCGACCGCGCACGCACGCATGACCAAGCAGGTCACGCGGATGCTGTGGCCGGCCGTGCCGATCGAGATAGGCTGGCGCGGCCGAGGTGGTGAAACGCTGGGTGCGCGGCCCGATCGGCACAGCAATCATGTCCTGCTCCAGCCGTTCGTCATAGCGGATGCCCGCATCGCAGCCGGCCACCAGCAGGTCGACAAAGTTCTCCTCCGCGATCACCTCCAGCCGGATGGCCGGATATGCAGCGAGAAATCCCGGAACGATTTTTGGCAGCACCAGCCGCGAGGCGCTTATCGGCACGTTGAGGCGCAAGGTGCCGGCAGGTCGGTCACGAAAACCGTTCACGACGTCGAGCGCGGCCTGCACCTCACCCAGCGCGGGGCCAAGACGCGCCAGCAGGCTGGCGCCTGCCTCGGTCAGTGCAACACTGCGCGTGGTGCGATTGAAGAGCCGCACACCAAGTTGGGTTTCCAGACGGCGGACGGCTTCGCTGAGCACTGAGGCGCTGCCTGCAGTCACGCGGGCCGCTTCGCGAAAGCCGCCGGCGCGAGCGACGGCCATGAATGCCTGGAGATCGTTGAGATCAGCCGCCATTGTTCTTATTTCCGCACAGGTCGTGCCGGTTATACCCGGTTATCAGGACAGCAGCCATCCCTTATCTCCCTCGCCGACAGCGAAGGAGAGCAACAATGTCCAGTGTAGACAAATCCGGTACTTATAAACTCGGCGACCGCTCGGTGCATCGCCTCGGCTATGGCGCCATGCAGCTTGCGGGCAAAGGCGTGTTCGGCCCGCCGAAAGACCATGACGCGGCGATTGCCGTGCTGCGCGAAGCGGTGTCGCAAGGTGTGAACCATATCGACACCAGCGACTACTACGGGCCTTATGTCACCAACAAGCTGATCCGCGAGGCGTTGGCGCCCTACCCCGACAACCTCACCATCGTCACCAAGATCGGCGCCCGTCGTGGGGAAGACGCCTCCTGGCTGCCGGCTTTTACAGCTGATGAGCTCGAACAGGCCGTGCACGATAATCTTCGCAACCTTGGCCTCGAGGTGATGGACGTCGTCAATCTGCGCATCATGTTCGGTGTGCACGGTCCAGCGGAGGGCTCCATCGAAGCGCAGGTCACCAAGCTTGCCGAGCTTCAGCGCAAGGGCCTCGTGCGCCATATCGGCTTGAGCAACGTCACGCGCGCGCAGATCGCGGAAGGCCGCAAGATCTGCGACATCGTCTGCGTGCAGAACCAGTACAATCTCGCGCACAGGGACGACGACGCGCTGATCGATGAGCTCGCGCGCGACGGTATCGCTTATGTGCCGTTCTTCCCGCTCGGCGGCTTCAGCCCGCTGCAGTCGTCGACGCTCTCGGACGTCTCGGAACGGCTCGGTGCGACGCCGATGCAGGTTGCGCTGGCATGGCTGCTGCAGCGTTCGCCCAACATCCTGCTTATCCCGGGCACGTCGTCGGTCGAGCATCTGCGCGAGAATCTGGCGGCGGCGGAGCTCGAGCTGTCGGGGGATGTGCTCGGCGAGTTGGAGGGCGTGGCGAAAGCGGCGTGATGGACGATTAGCTGATCTCCCCCCTTGTGGGGGAGATGGCCGGCAGGCCAGAGGGCGGCGCGAAGGAACGCGGCGCTGCAGGATCAAGGTTCCTCGCCCCACGAATGTGGGGAGAGGTGGCTCGGCGAAGCCGAGACGGAGAGGGGAGCGCCCTACGA
>NZ_JAIUHI010000026.1:0-60780 GCF_020165035.1 Mesorhizobium sp. CA6
CGGGCGGGTGAAAGGTACACGAGAACTGGTCCTCGCTGATGTCCCCTACATAATTCCCTACCGTGTTATCGGCGAGGAGATCGAGATACTCACCGTGATGCATGCGGCCCAACGATGGCCGCGCCAGTTGTAGACACCACCGCTGGCCTTGTGCCTCAAGGCTTGAAACGCCGGCGGCAATCGTCTATATCAACTTCAAATTCTTGGTCGGTATGACGAAGAGTGGGTCCACCCGGTCCCGCTCTTTTTTGTTACCTGCCGGCCGGAAGCAAAAAGCGACAGGGATCTGATGACTGCAGCGGCAAGCGAGGCCGACGACCGTATCATCCGCGAAAGCGGTATCGATGCGCGCATTGCGCTGATCGTGCAGCCGGTGCTCAAGGCCATCGGCTTCCGGCTCGTGCGGGTGCAGTTGACTGGCCAGAACGGGCTGACGCTGCAGATCATGGCCGAACGCGAGGACGGCACCATGACCGTCGAGGATTGCGAAGAGGTCAGCCGCGCCGTGTCGCCGGCGCTCGATGTCGATGATCCGATCGAAAAGGCGTATCATTTGGAAGTTTCCTCGCCAGGCATCGACCGGCCGCTGGTGCGCAAGTCGGATTTCACCGCCTGGACCGGCCATCTGGTCAAGCTGGAGACATCGGTTCTTGTCGGCGACCGCAAACGCTTCAAGGGCAAGATCGCCGAGGCGGATGCCGATGGCATCCTGATCGAGCGCGACAAGGCGGCCTATGGCGAAGAGCCGACGGTGCGCGTGCCTTACGACGCGATCGCCGAGGCCCGGCTGGTGCTGACCGACGATCTCATTCGCGATGCCCTGTCGAAGGACAACCGGGCGCGCAAGGAAGCCAGGAAGCGCCGTGGCGAAGCGGAAGACGCTGCCGACGGCGAGGAAAATGAAACCGAACAGGAAAGTTGATTGAGTAGCCGGGCCGTATGCCCGGCGCGAAATCGGGAGAAAGACAATGGTTGTAAGCGCCAACAGGCTTGAACTGCTGCAGATCGCCGACGCGGTCGCGCGTGAAAAGTCGATCGACAAGCAGATCGTTATCGCCGCCATGGCCGATGCGATCCAGAAGGCAGCGCGCTCTCGTTACGGCCAGGAGACCAACATCCGCGCCGACATCAACCCGAACACCGGCGAGATGAAGCTGCAGCGGCTGATGGAAGTGGTCGAGAAGGTCGAGGACTACGCGACGCAGATCGCGCTTTCCACGGCGCGCGAGCGCAACCCCGACGCCCAGATCGGCGACTTCATCGCCGAGCAGCTGCCGCCCATGGATTTCGGCCGCATCGCCGCGCAGTCGGCCAAGCAGGTCATCGTCCAGAAGGTGCGTGAGGCCGAGCGCGATCGCCAGTATGACGAGTACAAGGATCGCATCGGCGAGATCGTCAACGGCACCGTCAAGCGCGTCGAGTACGGCAATGTCATCGTCGATCTCGGCCGAGGCGAGGCGATCATCCGCCGCGACGAGCTGATCCCGCGCGAGAACTACAAGTATGGCGACCGCGTGCGGGCCTATGTCTATGACGTGCGCCGCGAGCAGCGCGGCCCGCAGATCTTCCTGTCGCGCACCCATCCGCAGTTCATGGCCAAGCTGTTCACCATGGAAGTGCCGGAAATCTATGACGGCATCATCGAGATCAAGTCGGTCGCCCGCGATCCGGGCTCGCGCGCCAAGATCGCCGTTATCTCGCGCGATTCCTCGATCGATCCGGTCGGCGCCTGCGTCGGCATGCGCGGCAGCCGCGTCCAGGCCGTGGTCGGCGAATTGCAGGGCGAGAAGATCGATATCATTCCGTGGTCGCCATCGGCCGCGTCCTTCATCGTCAACGCGCTGCAGCCAGCCGAGGTCGCCAAGGTGGTGCTCGACGAGGACGCCGAGCGCATCGAGGTGGTGGTACCGGACGACCAGCTGTCGCTGGCCATCGGCCGCCGCGGCCAGAACGTGCGCCTTGCCTCGCAGCTCACCGGCTGGGATATCGACATTCTGACCGAGCAGGAAGAAAGCGAGCGTCGCCAGAAGGAATTCGTCGAGCGTTCGGCGCTCTTCATGGAAGCGCTCGACGTCGATGAGATGGTCGGCCAGGTGCTTGCCTCCGAAGGCTTCACCAGCGTCGAGGAAGTCGCTTATGTCGACTCTGGCGAAATTTCTTCGATCGATGGCTTCGACGAGGACACCGCTTCGGAAATCCAGACCCGCGCCCGCGAATATCTGGAGAAGATCGAGGCCGAGCACGACGAAAAGCGCAAGGCGCTGGGCGTGAAGGACGAGCTGCGCGACATTCCCGGCATCACCACCGCCATGATGGTGACGCTCGGCGAGGACGGCGTGAAGACGGTCGAGGACTTCGCCGGCTATGCCGCCGACGATCTGATCGGCTGGAAAGAGCGCAAGGACGGCGAGACCAAGGTCTATCCGGGCGTGCTCGCCAGCCACGGCGTCTCGCGCGCGGAGGCGGAGCAGATGGTGCTCGCCGCCCGCAAGCAGGCCGGCTGGATCACCGAGGAAGAACTCGCTGCCGAAGAGGCAGCGGCCGACGAAACCGTCGGTGCGTGAGGTGACCACCAATCGCAAAGCCCGTGGACGAGATGAACGATCGCACTTGCATCGTTACGCGCAGGCAGGCCGAAGCGGATGAACTGATCCGCTTCGTCGTCGGCCCGGATTCGGTCGTCGTTCCGGACATCAAGAGAAATCTGCCCGGCCGCGGTTGCTGGGTTACTGCCGATCGCCTACATATCGAGAAGGCAGCGGCCAAGAACCTGTTTGCCCGTGCCTTCAAGGCGCAGGTGACCGTTCCGGCCGATCTCGGCGGCATGGTCGACGGGCTGCTCTCCAGATCCGCTCTGGGCATGCTTGGCCTTGCTCGCAAGGCTGGCGCCGTCGTCCTTGGCGCCGCCAAGGTCGAAGGTGCGGTGCGCGACGGGCTGGCGCTTCTGGTGCTGCATGCGACCGAGGCTTCGGACGACGGTGTCCGCAAGATCAGTCAGGCGCGGCGGGCAACCGTTCATCTCGGCGGACCGGCCATCCTTGCCTACAAACTTTTCCCCGAAGCCGAGTTGAGCTTGGCATTGGGGGGTACAAATGTGATACATGCTGCCGTTCTCGCGCAGGACGCGGGACAGGCGGTTGAGAAGCGCGTAGTTGCGCTCGACCGATATCGGGGCGGTACCCCGAACGATCTGGCAATGCTTGCGGCCGTTGCTGACGAAGATGATGCCGCAGAGGATATGGAATGAGCGATACGAAATCGGGCGACGACAAGACGTTGAGCGTGACGCCGAAGAAGACCTTGACGCTGAAGCGCCCCGGCCTCGAGCAGGGCACCGTGCGCCAGAATTTCTCGCATGGCCGCACCAAGTCGGTCGTGGTCGAGACCAAGAAGCGCAAGTTCTCGCTGCCCGGCGACAAGCCGGAACCGGTGGCTGCGTCCGTCTTCACGCCGAAGCCCGCCGTTGCCGCCGCGCCTGTCGTGCAGGAAGCGCCGAAGGCGCCGCCTCCGCCGCCTGAGCGTTCCGGCATGGTCCTGAACGAGCTCTCGCGCGGCGAGATGGAAGCGCGCCGCAAGGCGCTGGAAGGCTCCAAGGCCCGCGAGGCCGAGGATCGCCAGCGCGCTCAGGAAGATGCCAAGCGCCGCGCCGAGGAAGAGGAACGGCGCAAGCGCGAGCGCGACGAATCCGCGCGCCGTCAGGCCGAGGAGGAGGCACGCCTGCAGACTGAGGCCGAGGCCCGCCGGCGCGCCGAGGAAGAGGCTCGCCGCCGCGCGCCGCTGGCGGCGGATGTCGCCACCGCTGACGACGAGGAGGAGGCCAAGCCGAGGCGTACCGGTGCCGGTGCCGCGAGTGCGCCGCCGCGCCGTCTTGCGACGCCGGAAGTGGCAAGGCCTGCCAAGCCGACAAAGGGCGAGGAAGATCGCCGCCGCGGCAAGCTGACGCTGAACTCGGCGCTGTCGGATGACGACGCACGCGCCCGTTCGCTGTCGTCGATGCGTCGCCGCCAGGAAAAATTCAAACGCGCGCTTCACAATGAGCCGCGCGAGAAAGTCATGCGCGAAGTGATCTTGCCCGAAACCATCACCATCCAGGAACTGGCGCAGCGCATGTCCGAGCGCGCCGTGGACGTGGTCAAGTTCTTCATGAAGCAGGGCCAGATCCTGAAGCCGGGCGATGTCATCGACGCCGACACGGCCGAACTGGTCGCCTCCGAATTCGGTCACACGGTCCGCCGCGTCGCCGAGTCCGACATCGAGGAAGGCCTGTTCAACATTGCCGACCGCCCGGAAGACCTTGTGTCGCGTCCGCCGGTCGTGACGATCATGGGCCATGTCGACCACGGCAAGACCTCGCTGCTCGACGCGATCCGCAACGCCAATGTCGTCTCCGGCGAGGCCGGCGGCATCACCCAGCATATCGGTGCCTACCAGATCGAGAAGAACGGTCAGAAGATCACCTTCATCGACACGCCCGGCCACGCGGCCTTTACTGCCATGCGCGCCCGTGGCGCGCAGGTTACCGACATCGCGGTGTTGGTGGTGGCGGCCGACGACAGCGTGATGCCGCAGACGATCGAATCGATCAACCACGCCAAGGCGGCCGGCGTGCCGATCATCGTGGCCATCAACAAGATCGACAAGCGCGATGCCGACCCGCAGAAGGTGCGGACCGAACTGCTGCGCCACGAAGTGTTCGTGGAATCGATGGGCGGTGAGGTGTTGGACGTCGAGGTTTCGGCGACCAAGGGCATCAATCTCGACAAGCTCTTGGAAGCGATCCTGCTGCAGTCCGAAGTCCTCGACCTCAAGGCCAATCCCGACCGCACCGCCGAAGGCGCGGTCATCGAGGCGCAGCTGGACAAGGGACGCGGTCCCGTCGCCACCGTGCTGGTGCAGACCGGCACGCTGATGCCGGGCGACATCATCGTCGCCGGCAACGAGTGGGGCCGTGTGCGCGCGCTCGTCAACGATCGCGGCGAGCATGTGCCGGAAGCGCCGCCGGCAATGCCGGTCGAGGTGCTTGGCCTCCAGGGCACGCCGCAGGCGGGCGACCGCTTCGCCGTCGTCAACAACGAGGCGCGCGCCCGTGAGATCACCGAATACCGCCAGCGCCTGGCGCGCGATAAGGCGGTGGCCAAGCATGCCGGCCAGCGCGGCTCGCTCGAGCAGATGATGTCGCAGCTGCAGACGAGCGGATTGAAGGAATTCCCGCTGGTGATCAAGGGCGACGTGCAGGGTTCGATCGAGGCGATCAATGCCGCGCTTGAAAAGCTCGGCAATGACGAGGTGCGCGCGCGCATCGTCCATGCCGGCGCCGGCGGCATTACCGAAAGCGATGTCTCGCTCGCCGAGACGTCCGGAGCGGCGATCATCGGCTTCAACGTCCGCGCCAATGCGCAGGCGCGTGCGGCCGCGGCCGCGGCCGGCATCGAGATCCGCTACTACTCGATCATCTACAACCTCGTCGATGACGTGAAGGCAGCGCTTTCCGGCATGCTTTCGCCGGAGCGGCGCGAGACCTTCATCGGCAATGCCGAGATCCTCGAGATCTTCGACATCTCCAAGGTCGGCAAGATCGCCGGCTGCCGTGTCACCGAAGGCAAGGTCGAGCGTGGCGCGGGTGTTCGCCTGATCCGCGACAACGTCGTGATCCACGAAGGCACGCTGAAGACGCTGAAGCGCTTTAAGGACGAGGTTGCGGAAGTGCCGGGCGGCCAGGAATGCGGCATGGCCTTCCAGAACTACGAGGACATGCGTGTCGGCGATATCATCGAGTGCTTCCGCGTCGAGATGGTAACCAGAACGCTCTAATTCGGGTATACTTGCCGAATAATAAAGGGCGGCGGCCGAAAGGCTGCCGCCCAGATCCCTCATGCATGTTGAGACATGTGGCGCGGTCCCATCCCGCGCTTCACGATTTCAGGACCAGAGAAAATGCCCCGTTCGACACCGCCAGGCCCCTCCCAGCGCATGCTGCGCGTCGGCGAGCAGGTGCGTCACGCCCTGTCTGAAACCTTGCAGCGCGGCGAGATCATCGATCCGGTGATCCAGAACAGCGTCGTCTCGGTGTCCGAGGTGCGCATGTCGCCCGATCTCAAGATCGCCACCGCCTTCGTTTCGCCGCTTGGCGCGGGCGACGACGCCGCCGTGATCGAGGCGCTCAACAGGCACGCGAAATTCATCCGCGGCCGCGTCTCCGGCGCGCTCAGGCAGATGAAGTACATGCCGGAGTTTCGCTTTAGGCTGGACACGTCCTTCGACAATTTCGCGAAGATCAATGAACTGCTGAAATCGCCCGAAGTCGCACGCGATCTCGGTGACGGCAAGAACAACGACAAGGACGAGGAATAGGTGGCGCGTCGCGGCAAGAAGAAGGGGCGGCCGGTCTCCGGTTGGGTGGTGCTGGACAAGCCGGTCGGCATGGGCTCGACCGAGGCGGTTTCCAAGATCAAATGGCTGTTTCAGGCCGAGAAGGCCGGCCATGCCGGCACGCTCGATCCGCTGGCTTCCGGCATGTTGCCGATCGCGCTCGGCGAGGCGACCAAGACCGTTCCCTATGTGCAGGACGGCGCCAAGGTCTACCGCTTCACCGTCGCCTGGGGCGAAGAGCGCTCGACCGACGACCTCGAAGGTCCGGTGACCAGCAATTCCGACCGTCGGCCGGACGAGGCGGAGGTGAGGGCGCTGCTGCCGAAATACACCGGCGTCATCATGCAGACGCCGCCGCAATTCTCGGCCATCAAGATCGCCGGCGAACGCGCCTATGACCTTGCCCGTGAAGGCGAGACGGTCGAGATACCCGCGCGGGAAATTGAAATCGGCCGTTTGGATATTGTCGCGCATGGCACCGACAAAACCGTTTTCGAGGTCGAATGCGGCAAGGGCACCTATGTGCGCTCGCTGGCCCGCGACATGGGCCGCGATCTCGGCTGCTTCGGCCACGTCGCCGAATTGCGCCGCGTCGAGGTCGAGCCGTTCACGCCGGAGGATTTCGTCACTGTCGCCGAGCTGGAAGCGGCTCGCTTTGGCGAAAAGGATGACGACAAATCCGATGAAATGGACGCCCCGGTCGATTTCAGCGCCATTGATGCGCTGCTTGTCGAAACGGCGGCGGCGCTCGATTGCCTGCCGCAGGTCGCGGTCAGCGACGACGCGGCGACGAAGATCCGCCTCGGCAATCCCGTCATCATTCGCGGCCGCGATGCGCCGGTCGAGGCCGAGGAGGCCTGCGCCACCGCGCGCGGCAAGCTCGTCGCCATCGGCGCCATCGAGCAGGGCATGTTCAAGCCCAAGCGGGTCTTTGTCGGGTAATCCGGTCTAAGTATTTGTATTTACGCGATTCCGGACGGGAAACCGCTGCGCACTTTGCTGGAATTGCTCTAATCTAGGCCGAATGCTGAGTCCCGAGGATATCTCATGGCCAAGGCTGATGCAGGCAAGAAGCGGGAACCGCTGAAAACCCGCCGGCCGCCGGTTGGGGCGTCGCCAGGCACGCTTATCGCCGATCCGGCGGCGCGGCGCAGCGAGCTCCGGCTGACGCTGATCTCGCCCGAGAAATACAAAACAATCGACAATGCCTCGATCGACGATCTCAACGCGCATTGCGAGAAATGGCCTGTCGTCTGGCTGGATTGCACCGGACTTGCCAATATCCCGCTGATCGAGGAGATCGGCCGCATCTTCAGCCTGCATCCGCTGGCGCTGGAGGACGTCGTGAACACTGGACAGCGGCCCAAGGTGGATTTCTTCGAGGATCATGCCTTCGTCGTCATGCGCATGATCGACGATGTCACCTCGCATCGCTACGAGCAGATCGCGTTGTTCTTCGGCGGCAATTTCGTCGTCACGTTCCAGGAGCGCGAAGGCGATCCGTTCGATCCGGTGCGCAAGCGCATTGCGGCCGCGATGCCCAACCGCCTGCGCTCGCGCGGGGCCGACTATCTTGCCTATGCGCTGATCGATGCCATCGTCGACAGCTATTTCCCACCGATCGAGGCGGCGAGCGAATTGGTCGACGGCATCGAGGACGAGATGCTGAATAAGCCGCACAAGCACCAGATGCGGCAGCTGCATGAATTGCGGCGCGACGCCAACGTGCTCAAAGGCGTGCTGTGGCCGATGCGCGACACGCTGGCGACGCTGATCCGCAACGACGTGGCCTTCGTGAAGGCCGAGACCAAGATATTCTTCAACGACACGCTCGACCATTCGCTGCGTCTGATCGAGCTTGTCGAGAACCAGCGCGACATGCTCACCGGCCTGATCGAGATGCATGTCTCGCTGACCCAGGCCCGCACCAACGACGTCATTTCCTATTTGACGATCGTCTCGGTGATCTTCATGCCGCTGACCTTCCTGGTCGGCGTCTGGGGGATGAATTTCGATCCGCAAAGCTCGCCCTGGAACATGCCGGAGCTGAAGGCCTATTACGGCTATCCGGTGGCAATTCTGTTCATGGCGCTTGTCGCCGCCGGACTGATCTTCTTCTTCAAATGGAAGAAGTGGCTATAGCCGCTGAACCCTTTGTTTTCGTGGCAAGACCTGCGACAAGCCGGCTTGACATTTGGGCTGGTGTTTATTCCGGAATTGGACTATATGCGCCGCAGCTTCGCGCCCTGACGCGTCGCTTGCACTGGCCCCTGCTGGACGACATCCCGGCTGTGGGCGTCCCGTTTCCTCCAACAGATAAGGAAAAGCACGATGTCGATTACTGCCGACCGCAAGAAGGAATTGATGACCGAATTCGCAACCGCCAAGGGCGACACCGGATCTCCGGAAGTCCAGGTTGCCATTCTTTCCGAGCGCATCAAGAACCTGACCGAGCACTTCAAGGACCACAAGAAGGATAACCATTCCCGCCGTGGCCTGCTTGCTCTGGTCTCCCAGCGCCGCAGCCTGCTTGACTACCTCAAGCGCAAGGATGACGGGCGCTACCAGACGCTGATCGACAAGCTCGGTCTGCGTCGCTGACGAATTGACCGGTGGGTCTTCCTCGGAGGGCCCGCCGGTCGCGCATTGGCGCATCGGTCGATCCGGTGCGATAATGGCGGAGCGCGGCGCGCTCTAGAAATTCGCATTCGCGCAGGGCGCGTTCCGGAAACAGCGGTTTCCGGCGTCATGCGCAAAAGCCGGCCGATCGGTCGGCCAAAACGGTTCCGGACGCGCAGAGGGCCATTCGGAACCGCCCATGGACGGTCATGGGGCAGGATTGCAGGATGCTCGCTCGGCTTATGAGCCGGACCTACGAGCTTCCCGTTGTCTTGCCCGTGGCTGCCCGAAGGAAGCCAGGAAAGGGAGAACCCGTGACCGTTAGGACGGCGCGGCCCTTTCCGCATATGAAGGACAAGACATGTTCAATCAACACAAAGTGGAAATCGAATGGGGCGGCCGTCCGCTCATCCTGGAAACCGGCAAGATCGCGCGCCAGGCTGACGGCGCGGTGCTCGCCACCTATGGCGAGACCGTCGTTCTCGCCACCGTCGTTTCGATGAAGGAGCCGAAGCCCGGCCTCGATTTCTTCCCGCTTACCGTTAACTACCAGGAAAAGACCTACGCCGCCGGCAAGATCCCGGGTGGCTACTTCAAGCGTGAGGGCCGCCCGAGCGAAAAGGAAACGCTGGTTTCCCGCCTGATCGACCGCCCGATCCGCCCGCTTTTCGCCGACGGCTACAAGAACGATACCCAGATCGTCGTCACCGTCGTCCAGCATGATCTCGAGAACGATCCCGATATTCTGTCGATCGTGGCCACCTCCGCTGCGCTCACGCTTTCCGGCGTGCCGTTCATGGGCCCGATCGGCGGCGCCCGCGTCGGCTACATCAACGGCGAATATGTGCTCAATCCGCACATCGACGAAATGCAGGAATCCAAGCTCGACCTCGTCGTCGCCGGCACCGGCGACGCCGTGCTTATGGTCGAATCCGAGGCCAAGGAACTCTCCGAGGAACTGATGCTCGGTGCCGTCGTGTTCGGCCACAAGAGCTTCCAGCCTGTCATCGACGCGATCATCAAGCTGGCCGAGGTCGCCGCCAAGGAGCCGCGCGACTTCACCGCGCCGGATTATTCCGCGCTTGAAGCCGAGATGCTGAAGATCGTCGGCGATGAGCTTCGCGAGGCCTACAAGATCACCGACAAGCAGAAGCGCTATGCCGCCGTCGACGCCGTCAAGTCGAAGGTCAAGGCCGCGTTTGCGCCGGCCGAAGGCGAAGAGGCCAAATACACCTCCGAGCAGATCGGCTCGGTGTTCAAGGAACTCCAGGCCAAGGTCGTGCGCTGGAACATCCTCGACACCGGCTCGCGCATTGACGGCCGCGACCTGAAGACGGTCCGCAAGATCGTCTCCGAAGTCGGCGTCCTGGCGCGCACCCATGGTTCGGCGCTGTTCACACGCGGCGAAACCCAGGCTCTGGTCGTTGCCACGCTCGGCACCGGCGAGGACGAGCAGTATGTCGATTCGCTGACCGGCATGTACAAGGAGAAGTTCCTCCTTCACTACAACTTCCCGCCCTATTCCGTCGGCGAGACCGGCCGCATGGGTTCGCCGGGCCGCCGCGAGATCGGCCACGGCAAGCTCGCCTGGCGCGCCATCCGGCCGATGTTGCCGAGCGCGGACCAGTTCCCCTACACGCTGCGCGTCGTTTCGGAGATCACCGAGTCCAACGGCTCGTCCTCGATGGCGACCGTCTGCGGCACCTCGCTGGCGCTGATGGATGCCGGCGTGCCGCTGGCAAAGCCGGTCGCCGGCATTGCCATGGGCCTGATCAAGGAAGGCGAGCGCTTCGCGGTGCTCTCCGACATCCTCGGTGACGAGGACCACCTCGGCGACATGGACTTCAAGGTCGCCGGCACCGCCAACGGCGTCACCTCGCTGCAGATGGACATCAAGATCGATGGCATCACCGAGGAGATCATGGGCATTGCCCTGGCCCAGGCCAAGGACGGCCGCCTGCATATCCTCGGCGAGATGGCGCATGCGCTGTCCGGCGCCCGCGCCGAGCTCGGCGAATTCGCGCCGCGCATCGAGGTCATGCATATCCCGACAGACAAGATCCGCGACGTCATCGGTTCCGGCGGCAAGGTGATCCGCGAGATCGTCGAGAAGACCGGCGCCAAGATCAACATCGAGGACGACGGCACGGTCAAGATCGCTTCGGCGAACGCCAAGGAGATCGAGGCGGCGAAGAAGTGGATCCACACCATCGTCGCCGAGCCGGAAGTAGGCGAGATCTATGAAGGCACGGTCGTCAAGACGGCCGACTTCGGCGCGTTCGTCAATTTCTTCGGCCCGCGCGACGGTCTCGTCCATATCTCGCAGCTCGCCAATGAGCGCGTCGCCAAGACCTCGGACGTCGTCAAGGAAGGCGACAAGGTTTGGGTCAAGTTGATGGGCTTCGACGAGCGCGGCAAGGTGCGCCTGTCGATGAAGGTCGTCGACCAGGCGACCGGCAAGGAAATCGTCCAGGACAAGAAGAAGTCGGACGGCGAGGAAGACGCCGCCTGATCGGTTTGACCGGATAATTTAGACGGGCGCGCCGCGAGGTCGCGCCCGTTTTGTTTCAGGGCAGTTTCAGGATAGCGGCAACCGTTTTCGTCCGGAATTGCGTCGGCCAAAGGTCCTACGGAGCAGGTGAATGGCCGCGGAGCCGCTGAAGACGCTGTTCTACCCGTTCGAGGCCGAGGCGCTGCCTTTGCCGCGAAAGGATGCCCGTGTCCTGTTTCTCGGCGCCGAGCCCGGCTTCCGCTTGCCTGCCGGCTTCGAGGCGGCGCTGCATCTCGTGCAAGGCTTTCGGCCACACTTTCGAACGCTGCAGGCGTCCGGCTACGCGGTCACGCCGCGCGCTGAGGATACCGGCTTCGACCTGGCGTTGGTGCTTGCTGGCCGTCATCGCGGCCAGAACGAGCAGCGCGTCGCCGAGGCGATAGAACGCGTCCAGCCGGGCGGGCTGGTCGTCGTTGCCGGCGGCAAGGACGACGGCATCGACAGCCTGCGCAAACGGATCAACGCCCTGGTGCCGCTCGAAGGCCATTTGCCGAAGCATCACGGCGTTGCCTTCTGGTTCAAGCGAGCCGGCGCGGAGACAGCCGCGACGCTGCGCGCCGGCAACCCCGATTTGATCATCGAAGGCGGTTTCAAGACCAGGCCTGGCATGTTCTCCTTCGATCGGATCGATGCCGGTTCGAAACTGCTGGCCGCGAACCTGCCTGACGATCTCAAAGGCAATGTCGCTGATTTCTGCGCCGGCTGGGGTTATCTGGCGGTGGAAGTCCTGCAGCGCTCACAAGGCCTCACCGCACTCGATCTCTACGAAGCGGATTTTGGGGCCCTGGAAGCAGCCAGGTTGAACGTCCACGGCGGCGCCATCGAGCCGCGTTTCTTCTGGACCGATCTGCTGACCGAGGCGGTCGAACGGCGCTACGACGCGATCGTCATGAATCCACCCTTTCACCGCGGCCGCGCGTCCGAGCCGGAGATCGGCGCCGGCATGATCCGCGCCGCGTCGAAGGCATTGAAACCGGGCGGCCGCCTGTTCATGGTCGCCAACCGCCAGCTTCCTTACGAACAGGCGCTCTCGGCGGCCTTCGCCAGCCATGCCGAGATCGCCCGCGACGGCATGTTCAAGGTGTTTTCGGCGCGCCGCTGAAGCAACCAAGGAAAAGCGTGCAGCGGGGTGGATTCGGCGCCTTCGCCGTAGCCTTGGATCCACAATCGCGGCGGGAAGAATACTTGTTCTATTGCAGGCTGACGATGCGGGCCGGCTCGTGCGTGCCGAAGGCGGACCGCGCTTCGCCAAGCTCGACCTTGAGCGGCGCCGGCCGGCCGAACAGATAGCCCTGCACCACCTCGCAGCCGGCCGCTCGGAGCAGGGTGGCCTGATTCTCGGTCTCGACGCCTTCGGCAATGATGCCCACGCCCAGCGCCCGCGACAGGCCGACAATGGTCGAAACGATCGCGCCGGAGCTGGAATCGGTGTCGATGCGGCTGACGAAGGAACGGTCGATCTTCAGCTTGCCGAAGGAGAAATCGATCAGGTAGCTCAAATTGGAATAGCCTGTGCCGAAATCGTCGACGGCCACAGAGATACCCATCTCGGCAAGCTGTTCCAGGATGGCTGCGGCGCGGTCGCGGTCCTGCATCATCGCCGTCTCGGTGACCTCGAGTTCCAGCCGCGAGGGCTTGATGCCGGTCGATTCCATCACCTCCCGCACGATGCCGACGAAATCCCTGGTCATGAACTGGACAGGCGAGATGTTGACGGCGACGAAGCATTCCTCCGGCAGGTACCGGGCGTCGCTGCAGGCCTTGCGCAGCACCCACTCGCCGATCGGATTGATCATGCCGGTTTCCTCGGCGATCGGAATGAATTCCATCGGCGGGATCATGCCGCGCTCCGGGTGCTTCCAGCGGATCAGCGCCTCATAACCGACGATGCGGCCGCTCGGCAGGTCGAGCTGCGGCTGGTAGTGAAGACTGAAGTCGCCTCGGTCGAAAGCGGTCTTCAGCTCCGACTCGATCCATTGCCGATAGTCCGCAACGCGGCCCATGTCGGCGTTGAAGACAGACCAGTTGCCGATGCCGCTGGCGCGCGCGTTCTGCAGCGCCAGGTTCGAGCGGCGCAGGACCAGGACCGGGTCGACGCCGTCCTTTGGCATCGCCACGATGCCGACCGACAGGCTGACCGACTGCAGATGCGTCTGCAGCTGATAGGGCTCCATCATCTCGTTGATGAGCTTCTCGATCAGCCGCTCGATCGAGCCCCTGATCTGGCGGTCCGGCAAAAGCACCGCAAATTCGCCGGCGCCGATACGGCCGATCACCGCATCCTCCGGCATATTCTCCGTCAGCCTGCTGGTGAAGGCGCAGATCAGTTCGTCGCCCTGGCTGTAGCCGATGGCGTCGTTGATCTGCTTGAAGCGGTCGATATCGATGTCGATCAAGAATACCGGCTCGCCGGTTCGGATCGTCCCAGAGGCGGCCTCGGCTATCTTGCCGACCATGGCCTGGCGCGACAAAAGGCCGGTCAGCTTGTCGAAATGGGTTTCCTTGAAGACATAGGCCGCCGATTCGTCGACCCCGGCAAAGAACGAGAGTGCTGCTCCGCCGGCGGCAAGGGCGCAGAGAGCGGCAATGACGCCCGCCATCGTTTCGGCCGGCATGCCGGCCATGCCGTCGCCGAAGCCGAACCTCAGCCCCCACAGTCCAAGGATGAAACTGCCCATGCCCGAGCTGGCGATGGTGATCAGCCGGAACAGCGGAGTCCGTTTGGGATTGCTGACTGCAGGCATGCATTGTCCCCAGATTACGGGGCCTTATAGCGGATATCTCCTTAAAATGAGTTTCCGCCGATGAATCCAATTTTACTGGAGCGCAACTGTCGCCGCCGCGAACTATTCCCGCGTGCCGTCGTTCTGCTTCAATTCCTCCAGTGCCGGCATCGAAACGATATGATAGCCGGAATCGACATAGTGGATTTCACCGGTGACGCCCGACGACAGATCGGAAAGCAGGTAAAGCGCCGAGCCGCCGACTTCGTCGATGGTCACGGTGCGCCGCAAAGGCGAGTTGCGCTGCTGGTAGGAGAACATGTGGCGGGCATCGGACACGCCGGAGCCGGCCAGCGTCCGCACCGGCCCGGCCGAGATGCCGTTCACCCTGATGCCGCGCGGGCCGTAGTCGTTGGCCAGGTAGCGCACGCTGGCTTCCAGCCCGGCCTTGGCGACGCCCATGACGTTGTAGTTCGGCATCACCCTGACCGAGCCGGCATAGGTGAGTGTGATCATCGAGCCGCCATTGCCCATCAACGCGGCGGCGTTGCGGGCGATCTCGGTGAAGGAATAGCAGGAGATCACCATGGTGCGCACGAAGTTGTCGCGGCTGGTGTCTGCATAAAGGCCCTTCAGCTCGTTCTTGTCGGAAAAGCCGATGGCGTGCACCACGAAATCCAGCCCGCCCCAGGCCTTGCCGAGGGTCTCGAAGGTCGCGGTGACCGAGGCACTGTCCTCGACATCGCAGGGCACGATCAGCGAGGCTCCAACTTTCTCGGCAAGCGGCTTGACCCGCCGCCCGAAGGCGTCGCCCTGATAGGTGAAGGCGAGCTCGGCCCCATGTTCCGACAGCTTCTTGGCGATGCCCCAGGCAATCGAATGGTCGTTGGCAACACCCATGACAAGCCCGCGCTTGCCCTTCATCAACCCTTCCATGCCTGGCAATCCTTATGAAAAACGCTGGTCTTATGCGGAATAGCGCTGGAAAATCAGCGTTGCGTTGGTGCCGCCGAAACCGAAGGAGTTGGACAGGACGGTGTCGATCCTGGCGTCGTCGATACGCTTGCGCACGATCGGCATGCCCTCGAATTCCGGATCGAGCTCCTCGATATGGGCGCTCTCGCCGATGAAACCGCCCTGCATCATCAGGATCGAATAGATCGATTCCTGCACGCCGGCCGCGCCCAGCGAATGGCCGGTGAGCGATTTGGTCGAGGTGATGTAAGGCATCTTGTCGCCGAACACCTCGCGGATGGCGCCCATTTCCTTGGAATCGCCGACCGGCGTCGAGGTGCCGTGGGTGTTGATGTAGTCAACCGGCGAAGACACCGTGGCAAGCGCCTGGCGCATGCAGCGGATCGCGCCTTCCCCCGAAGGTGCGACCATGTCGTAGCCGTCGGAAGTCGCGCCGTACCCGACGACCTCGGCGTAGATCTTGGCGCCGCGCGCCTTGGCGTGCTCCAGTTCCTCCAGCACCAGCACGCCGGCGCCGCCGGCGATGACGAAACCGTCGCGGTTGGCGTCATAGGCGCGCGAAGCGGCCGATGCGTTGTCGTTGAACTTCGACGACATGGCGCCCATGGCGTCGAACAGGTCAGACATGGTCCAGTCAAGGTCCTCGTGGCCGCCGGCAAACATCACGTCCTGCTTGCCCCACTGGATGAGCTCATAGGCATTGCCTATGCAATGCGCGGAGGTCGAGCAGGCCGACGAGATCGAATAATTGACGCCGTGGATCTTGAACCATGTGGCCAAGGTGGCCGACGCCGTCGATGACATGGCTTTCGGCACGGCGAACGGGCCGATACGCTTGGGGCTGTTGTTCTTGATCGTGGTTTCGGCCGCTTCGACGATGGTGCGGGTCGAGGGCCCGCCGGAACCCATCACGATGCCGGTCCGCTCATTGGTGATGTCGCCTTCGCTTAAGCCGGCATCGGCGATCGCTTGGTCCATGGCGACGTGATTCCAGGCGGCGCCTTGGCTCAGGAAGCGCATGGCGCGGCGGTCGATCATCGGGGTGGGATCGAGCGTCGGCGCGCCCCAGACCTGGCAGCGGAAGCCGTGTTCGGCGAAGGAATTGGAAAAGCTGATGCCTGATTTTGCATCGTAAAGCGAGCTCTGCACCTCATTGGCATTGTTGCCGATCGAGGACACAATGCCGAGCCCTGTCACTACGACCCGTCTCATTCGCAACTCCTTCCCGCGTATTCGGGCGAAAGACCTAACCGGCTTCGCCCTTGATCATACGCAAACAAACTGACGTGGCATCCGTTGGCTACGCGGGCGCCGTGGCGGAAAACGGTCAGGCGGCCGGCTGCTTGGACAGGCCGACCTTCAGATCCGTAGCCGCATATATGGGTTCGCCATCCGCCTTGAGCCACCCATCGGCGATGCCGAGCACCAGGCGGCCGCGCATCACGCGCTTGAAGTCGATGCCATATTCGACCTTCTTCACCGACGGCGTCACCATGCCCTTGAACTTCACCTCGCCGGTCGAAAGCGCCATGCCCTTGCCCGGTTCGCCCAGCCAGCCGAGATAGAAGCCGGTCAACTGCCACATGGCGTCGAGGCCGAGGCAGCCCGGCATGATCGGGTTGCCGATGAAGTGGCAGGCGAAGAACCACAGGTCCGGCTTGATGTCGAACTCGGCGCGGATGAAGCCCTTGTCGAAAGCGCCGCCGGTCTCGCTGATCTCGGTTATGCGGTCGAACATCAGCATCGGTGGATAGGGCAGTTGGGCATTGCCCGGGCCGAACAGCTCGCCGCGGGCGCAGGCAAGCAGTTCCTCATAATCGTAGCTGGACTTTTGATCCGCCATCAAATTTCTGTCCCCGTGTTCCTTCGCGGGCGGCAGGGCGCCCTTCTCGTTGGTTTCCTAACACACTCTGTTTGCGGCCGGAAACCGGCGTTTGCGCTTAACCCGTGCGCCTGCCCGGGTCAATGCGCGCTATTGATCGCATTCGGACTACAGAATATATGTCGGCTGATGTCCGGTTTTGGCTTTTGACGTCTTTTTGCCATTCTGGACCTGTTGGTGGGCTGGGCAGCAAAGCTTCGACGCGAAGAGATGGATTCGGGCTACAGGAAGGAAAATGTCGCTGTGGACAAGCGGGTTCGCGAAGCCGGCCTGAGGCCGACGCGCCAGCGCATTGCGCTGGCCGACCTGCTTTTCGCCAAGGGCGACCGCCACCTTTCGGCCGAGGAACTGCACGAAGAGGCGATAGCCGCCGGCGTGCCGGTTTCGCTGGCGACGGTCTATAACGCGCTCCACCAGTTCACCCAGGCCGGACTGCTGCGCATCCTGGCGGTCGAAGGCTCGAAAACCTATTTCGACACCAACACCTCCGACCACCATCACTTCTACGTCGAGGGCGAGAACCGGATTTTCGACATCGAGAGCGGACCGGTGACCGTCTCCAACCTGCCGGCGCCTCCGGAAGGCATGGAGATCGCCAATGTGGACATCGTCGTGAGGCTTCGCCCGAAGCGCGGCAACTGATCCGTGGTGATGCGGCCCGTCGATTTGATTGTCCGGTTTGAATGGGCCACCGTCGCTGCATTGGCTATCGTTTGCTATGCGATCTCCGGTTTTTCCTGGTGGCTGTTTGCGCTGCTCATCCTTGCGCCGGACCTGTCGATGCTGGGCTATCTCGCCGGGCCAAGCGTCGGCGCCGTCACCTACAACGCCTTGCATATCCTGATTGCCCCGCTCGTGCTTCTGCTTGCGGGCGCGTTGCTCGCCGGCCCGATGACGACCGCTGTGGCGCTCATCTGGATCGCGCACATCGCCATCGACCGTGCCCTCGGCTACGGCCTCAAGCTGCCCACCGGTTTTCAGGATACGCATCTCGGCCGCATCGGCCGCCAGCAGGACGGTGTGTCCAGTTAGGCTGTGTTGAGATTCAGGTCAGGCCGAGTCGAGAATGGCGGTTTTCGAGAACCGGAGCGGAGCGTACTTAAAGTACGTGAGCACCGGAAGCGCAGAAAGCCGGCATTCGCAGACCGGCCTCACCTGAATCTCGACACAGCCTAGTTCTTGACCTTCTCGCCGGGATAGGCGCCCCACACCTGTGACTGCGCCATCCAGCCGGTGTGACCGTCGAAGGTCATCTCGCACCATTGGCCGTCGCATTTCTTGATCGAGCCGATCACGCCTGGCTCGATGATGGCGATCACACCCGCATCCTTGTCGGGCTCGTCGAGCAGGTTGATTCGCCCGCCCTTGCCGCGCTGCCAGGGCGCGACGATCGCGGTGCGGCGGCCGGAAAGCAGCGACTGGTTGATCCAGCCTTCCGAGCCGTCGGCGTCGCGCACGCGGCGCCATGTATCAAATTCCTGGATGACTTCCATCGGCAGGCCGGCCTTCAGATACATCCAGTTGACGGAATAGTTAGCGCCGGGGCCGACGCGCGAGTTGACCCGGGCCGGCTTGAGGCTGACGAAACGCGGCAGCGGCAGCCCGCTCGGGCCAAGCGTTATGGTTTGCGCCGGCGCGGCCGCGCTTTGCGCGAATGCCTGCGGCGCGCAAAGCAGGGCGCCAAGAATGGCTGCACTGAAGGCCAGGCGAAGCGACGCGAATCCAGACACTTTCGTTCCTTTCGGCGCCGGTCCGTGCGGATGAGCGCCCCTTTTTCTTTGTCTTCGGCGGCACCGCTTGTTACAGGAGTGGACTGATGCCGCGACTGGCTGCAAGTTTCGCCGGTCTTGGTTAAAGAGGTCTCAACGAGATCGGTTTCGAGAGCATGATCCCGAAAAGTGGGAACCGGTTTTCGGAAAAGATCATGCTCCTACAAAGAGTAGGATCAGGATGACGATTCGACGAACGTCATCCTGATCGAAGAAGCTTCGGGGATAAAATGGCAGGCAAAAAACGGCCCCTCGTCGTCATCACGCGCAAGCTGCCCGATCCGGTCGAAACGCGCATGCGCGAGCTGTTCGACGCAAGGCTGAATGTCGAGGACCGGCCGATGACGCAGCCGGAGCTGGTCGCAGCGGTCAAGGAAGCCGATGTGCTGGTTCCCACCATCACCGACCATATCGATGCCGCGCTGATCGCCCAGGCCGGCGAGAACCTCAAGCTGATCGCGAATTTCGGCAACGGCGTCGACAAGATCGACGTCGCGGCGGCCGCCAAGAAAGGCATCACCGTCACCAACACGCCGAACGTGCTCACCGAAGACACCGCCGACATGACCATGGCGCTGATGCTCGCCGTGCCGCGCAGGCTCGCCGAAGGCGCCAATGTGCTGACGGGCGAGAAGAAATGGGCCGGCTGGTCGCCGACCTGGATGCTCGGCCGGCGCATCTGGGGCAAACGTCTCGGCATCGTCGGCATGGGCCGCATCGGCACGGCGGTCGCCAGGCGGGCCAAGGCCTTCGGCCTATCGATTCACTATCACAACCGGCACCGCGTGCTGCCGGCGGTCGAGGAAGAACTGGAGGCGACCTACTGGGAAAGCCTCGACCAGATGCTGGCCCGCATGGACATCATCTCGGTCAACTGCCCCTCGACGCCGGCGACGTTCCACCTTTTGTCCGGCCGTCGGCTCGCGCTGATGCAGCCTTCGGCCTACCTCGTCAACACCGCGCGCGGCGATATCATCGACGAGGAATCGCTGATCAAGCTCATCCATGACGGCAAGATCGCCGGCGCCGGCCTCGACGTCTACGAACATGAGCCGGCGCTGAACAGCAAGCTGTTGAAGCTCGCCGCCAAGGGCAAGGTGGTGCTGTTGCCGCATATGGGCTCGGCCACGCTCGAGGGCCGCATCGACATGGGCGAGAAGGTGATCATCAACATCCGCGCCTTCTTCGATGGCCACCGTCCGCCGGATCGTGTCCTGCCGCTCAGGACCTGAAAAGCTTTAGACGGCGGCGCTCACTGCGCCGTCCGAAGCGACCGTGACGGCGGCTCCGCGGTAGTTGTCGAACGCGCCGCGTTCGAGCCTCACCGCCATCGGCGTTTCCCAGCCCATCTCATGGGCTACGATCAGGCCGAGCAGCAGGATGGCGTCCGGCTCGTGCAGCACCAGGGCGACCGGCGCGCGGCCGTTGTGGACGAGCTCCATCAGCACCGCCGAAGCGGATGACGAGCCGATCGTGCCCGGCAGGAACAGAACCCGACCGGCGATGACTTCGCCATGTTGCGGGTGGCGAACGTCGGCGATACGCCCGGTCCTGGGGTCGACGCCGCCCCAGAAGCTGATCGGCGCCGTCAGCACCAGCGCGTCGCCTTCGCCCGCCTTGCCCGGCACCAGGATTTCGGCCCTCGCGCTCATGCCGCGATATCCGTGAAGACCGGCTTGCCGAGGACCGCGCTTTCGACGCAATCGGCGAGCGAGGCGTAGAGCACCGCATAGCCGGTGTTGCCCGGCGCGTAATGCGCGAACTTGCCCGAATTGGTCATCAAAATACCGCCGGCAAGGTCCGGAATGATCGGCGTCACCACCACGCAGGTGTCGGCGACGACAACGACGCCGCTGGCTTCGAGCCGCTTCCGCCGGCCGTTCTGCTCCAGCAGGGCGAGCGCGTGACGGCCGGTGCAGGCATAGATCGGGACAGAGAGCCGCCGCCCGGCGATCAGCCGTTCCAGGCTGTCGAACTCGGCGTTCGACAGATGCGGGCTGCCGATCGCCACCGCGTCGATGGTCTCGGTCGCTGCCGCGGTCGACAGGCCCGCGCGCGCCGTCGCCACCATGTCGGGTGTCACGCGGATCACCGCTTCCGGCTCCGGCCCGGCCAGAATGGCTTCGGCGTCTGGAGCCTCGGGCGTCACGCCGGCAATGTGGAACAGGCCGACCGCGCCGGACGATGCGGCCGCCGCGCCGAAGGCTTTCAGCGCGTCTTCGCCGGGATTATCCGTCACGCCGGTGACGACGGCGATGGCGTTGCCCACCTCGCGGCCATAGAGGCTGCCCAGCACCGGCCAGGCGATCTCCGAGGCAAGGAAGGACGGCGACAGGCCCGAGACATCGAAAATGAGCCGCGCTCGGCGGTTCTCCGTCCGATGCAGGCCGTAGTCAGGCGCTCTGGCAGTGATGGCGCAGGCAATGTCCAGGAAATCGCCATAGCGGTTGGTGCGCGCGCCCAGTACCGAATTGCAGAAGACGACCGCGTTGGACTCCCCCCAGGCGACGTCGCTGCCGAGCGCGGGCCTGTGTCCGGCCTGGTACGGGGCGCAGGTCCAGCTCTGCTCGCAGCCCAGCTTGCGATAGGCCTCCATCATCCGCCGTGCCATGCCGCGCTGCGGCTCCTCGAGGCGGATGCGCGAGCAACCCATCAGGTCGAGCGCCCCGACATTGAGCGTCGAGCGCACCGCGACCTTCGCACCGCCTTCGACCAGTTTTTCAGCGAACAGCGTGCCGGAATCGCCGTGATACAGAGCGCCATCGATATGCGTGGAGACGATCGGGATCAGTCGCGGCGCGCCGAGCAGGCGAGCGCTTTCGGCGACGATGCGCATCGCCATGCCCACGCCGTCCCGGCCGGCGGCGATCGCCCGTTCTTCCGGGCTGAGGACCAGGCTCAAGACAGCACCTTGCGCATGGTGATGGAGGTCGGCCTGTCATAGCCCGCATGCGCCGTGCGCTCGGTCTCGCGGAAGCCGAGCTGGGTGAAGGCTGCATGGTTTGCGGTCAGTTCGATACGGGTCTGAAGCTCGATGGCGTCCATGCCGCGCTTGCGGGCAAGATCCTCCACCGCCCGCATCAGCCGGGTTCCGATGCCTTGGCCCTGCAGCCGTGGCTCGACCGCGAGCTTGCCAACATAGAAGTCCCGCGCCCGTTCCAGGGCGAAGACGCAGCCGACGATGCGGCCGTTCTCGACGGCCAGAAACCCCGTCTCCCGCTTCGCCTTCGCGGCAAGCGCCTCGGCGGTCAAAAGATGCGCCGAGGAGGGCGGGTCGATGACGCCGTCCATATAGGCGAAGGCGCGCCGGATCAGCGCGAGCAGATCGTCCCACCGATCGAAATCCGCTGGAAGGCCGGTTATGGAGATGCCGACGTTCTGGTCCATGCGCTCAGACGGCCTTGTAGCGGATGGTGTCGAAGCGGGCCGTGAGCCCGTCATAGAGCAGCAGCCGGCCGATCAGCGGCTCGCCTATGCCAGCGATCAGCTTGATCGCCTCCATCGCCTCCAGCGTGCCGATGACGCCCGTCAGCGCGCCGACGATGCCGGCGACGGCGCAGGACGGCACCAGCCCTTCGGGCGGGGCTTCCGGAAACAGGTCGCGATAGCTTGGATTGCGCTTGCCGTCGGCGCCAGCCTCGAACGGCTTCAGCACCGTCACCGAGCCGTCGAAGCGCCCGACGGCCGCCGTGACGAGGGGTTTCTTCTCGCCCGCGCAGGCATCGGCGACGGCGTAGCGCGTTTCAAAATTGTCGGAGCCGTCGACGACGATATCGTAGCGGGCGACGAGGGCAGGGGCATTCTCCTCCGTCAACCTCAGGCGGTGCGATTCCACCGTGACGTTGGGATTGATGCGCATGATCGCTTCCCGTGCGCTGTCGGTCTTGGCCATGCCGACCCTGTCGCTGCCATGGATCACCTGCCGTTGCAGGTTGGACAAGGAGACGGTGTCGTCATCGACGACGCCGAGCGTGCCGACGCCGGCGGCGGCAAGATATTCGAGCACCGGCGCGCCGAGCCCGCCGGCACCGATCACCAGCACCCGTGCCCGTTTCAGCTTCTGCTGGCCCGGCCCGCCGATCTCCGGCAGCACGATATGGCGAGCGTAGCGTTCGAGCTCTTCGTCGGTGAGGGCGGCGTCGGTCATGGCTGGACCATATCGCCGTGGCGAGGCCTTGTCAGTAAGCGCAAGGCGCGGCCTTGTCGCATATACGCAGGTGCAGAACTCGCTTCAAAGGTCAGCCGGTCGGCTCGACGTTGCCGTGATCGACGGTCAGGAACTGCGCGCGGCCGGCAAGGCTGGAGAATAGGGCGGCATCGGTGCCGGTCATGAAGGCCTGGCAGTTCAGCTCTTCCAGGATGGAAAACAGCGCCGCGCGCCGGCCCGCGTCGAGATGCGCGGCGATCTCGTCCAGCAGAAGGATCGGCGTCAGGCCCGACATCTCGCCGGTCAGCCTGGCATGCGACAGCACGATGCCGACCAGCAGCGCCTTCTGCTCGCCGGTCGAACAAAGCTCGGCCGGCATCGACTTCGGCCGGTGCCGCACCACGAGATCGGAACGATGCGGGCCGTCCAGCGTGCGGCCGGCGGCACGATCGCGCTCGCGGCCATTGGCAAGCGCGCGGCGGAAGCGCTCCTCGACATCGACGGCCGGCGCGGCGGCGACCTCGCTCTCCAGGTCGCCGGCAAGGCTGATGTCAGCCTGCGGAAACGGTCCGCTGCCAGGCAATCTGTCGATCATGGCGGCAAGCAGCCTTATCAGCTCGGCCCGCGCCGCGGCGATCGCCACCCCGGTCTCGGCCATCTGCGTCTCGATCGCGTCGAACCAGGCGCCGTCGCGGGAGCCTTCGGTAAGCAAGCGGTTACGGCCGCGCATGGCTTTCTCATAGTCGAGCGCGCGCTGGCCATGCCCGGGATCGATCGCCAGCACCAGCCGGTCGAGGAAGCGGCGGCGGTCCGCCGCCGGCCCTCGAAACAGCCCGTCCATCGCCGGCGTCAGCCACACGACCCGCAGCCATTCCAGCATATCCTCGGCCGATCGCGCCGGCGCGCCGTTGATCCGTACCTTCCTGCCGCCTTCGCCGGCGGCGTCTCCGCCGGAAATTCCGGTGCCGATCTCGACCTGGCCTCCCGGCCCCTCAATGCGCGCATGCAAGGCGAAGCCGCCATCGCCGCCTTCGCGCGCCACATCGCCATAGGGCGCGCGGCGCAGGCCGCGGCCGGGCGTCAGGAACGAGATCGCTTCCAAGAGATTGGTCTTGCCGGCGCCATTGTCGCCTGACAGCACCACCGCGCCGGGCGCGAGCTCGAGCGACAGCGTCGCGTAATTGCGAAAATTCGTAAGTATAAGCTTACTTACATAGCTCTGCTGCCGAAGCTGTTTCGCATCCGAGTTCACGGCGACACATCAGGTCCGTCAGAGCAATTCCAGGAAAAGTGCACAGCGGTTTTCCGTCCGGAATTGCGAAAGACAAAGGCGCAATTCCGGGAAAAGTGCACAGCGGTTTTCCGTCCGGAATTGCGTCAAGGTGACTGAGCCTAGACCCGCATCGGCATCAGCACGTAGAGCGCGGTCTCGTCGGCCATGTCGTGGATCAGCGTCGGCGAGCCGGCATCGGCCAGCATGAATTTCGCCTCCGTGCCGGTGAGCTGGGCCGCGACGTCGAGCAGATATTTGGCGTTGAAGCCGATCTCGATCGGGTCCGACGAGTAGTCGGCCGCCAGTTCCTCGGTGGCGCTGCCCGAATCCGGATTGTTGACTGCGAGCGTCACCTGGCCGTCATTGATCGAAAGCTTCACCGCCCGGCCGCGTTCGGAGGAAATGGTCGAAACGCGGTCTACCGCCGCAGCGAAGCTCTGCCGGTCGATGATCAGCTTCTTGTCGTTGCCGGTCGGAATGACGCGCTGATAATCGGGGAAGGTGCCGTCGATCAGCTTCGAGGTCAAAACGACGCTGCCGATGGTAAAGCGGATCTTGGTGTCCGACAGCTCCGTGGTCACCGCCACGTCGGGATCGTCGACCAGCTTCTGCAGCTCGCTCACCGTCTTGCGCGGAATGATGATGCCGGGCATGCCTTCGGAGCCTGCCGGCGCGTCGATCTCGGCCCGCGCCAGGCGGTGCCCGTCGGTCGCCACCGAGCGCAGCTTCAATTTGCCGCCGACCTCATGCGTGTGCAGGAAGATGCCGTTGAGATAATAGCGCGTCTCTTCGGTGGAGATGGCGAATTGCGTCTTGTCGATCAGCCCTTTGAGCGCCGCCGATTCCAGCCGGAAGATATGCGAGAACGAACCGGCCGAAAGCTCCGGGAAGTCGGATTGCGGCAGGCACTGCAGGCGGAAGCTCGAACGACCGGAGGTGACGGTCATCGCGTTGCCGTCCTCGTCCGTCTTCAGCATCACCTCCGCGCCGTCGGAAAGCTTGCGCACGATGTCGTAGAGCAGATGCGCCGGCACCGTCGTCGCGCCGCCGCGCTCGACTTTGGCGGGCGTCGCCTCCGTCACTTCGAGGTCGAGGTCGGTCGCCTTCATCTCGAGGCTGGCGCCCTCGGCGCTGAGCAGCACGTTGGACAGGATCGGTATGGTGTTGCGCCGCTCGACCACGCGGTGGACGTGGTTGAGGGACTTCAAGAGATTTGACCGTTCCAGGATAACACGCATGACGAAACAGGCTCGCTTCAAGAATGAACAGGTCACCGGCAGGCGGCATCCCGTGAAAGCTCTGAAAGGCTTCCAGAATCTCCGTAAGCTGACAGTAAAAAGCCTGCAAAGGCAAGCCCGCGGCGCCGGTTCCGACCGGCGGCGCGGGCTTTCTGGGGATAAAGCCGGCGAAGCGTGCCGCCGGCTGTTTGTGCGCTCCTTCAGGCCTGGTCGTTGATCAGCCTTCTGAGCAGTTCCAGTTCCTGCGCCAGCGTGTTGTCCCCGCCCGAAAGGTCCTCGATCTTACGCACGGCATGCAGCACGGTCGTGTGGTCGCGGCCGCCGAACCGCCGCCCGATCTCCGGCAATGAGCGCGGTGTCATCACCTTCGACAGATACATCGCCACTTGCCGCGGCTTGACGATCGTGCGCGTGCGCCTATTGGATAGAAGCTCGGTCTTCGACACGTTGTAGTGGCGCGCCACGATGCGCTGGATGTCCTCGATGCGCACCCGCTTCGGCTCGCCGGAGCGGTAGATGTGGCCGAGGATCTCGTCGATGCGGTCGATGGTGATCTGCGGCTCGAAGGACTGGCGGAACAGAAGCTGGTTGAAGGCGCCTTCGAGCTCGCGCCCGCTGCCGGTCACCGTGCGCGCGACATGCTCCAGGATCTCGTCCGAGATATCGAGCGAGGTGTCATCGGTCTTGGTGCTGGCGCGGCGCAGTTTCAGCATGCCGAGCCGCATGGCGAAATCCGGCGCCGACATTTCCAGCGCCACGCCGCCATTGAGGCGCGAACGCACGCGCGGCTCCAGCGATTCCAGTTCCGAGGGCGGCCGGTCGGCCGCGACCACCACCTGCTTGGCGCTGTCGAGCAGCATGTTGATGAGATGGCAGAATTCGTGCTGGATCGACTTGCCCTGCAAGAACTGCATGTCGTCGATGATCAAGAGATCGATATCGCGCAGCTGCTCCTTCAGCGTCAGCGCGTTGTTGTCGCGGATCGCGGTGGCGAAGCGCCACATGAAATATTCCGCCGTCAGGTAGACGACGCGCGACTTCGGGTTTTGCCGCAGCGATTCCGCGGCGATCGCTTGCAGGAGGTGCGTCTTCCCGAGCCCGACGGTCGCGTGCAGGAAAAGCGGGTTGAAACGTACCGCGCTGGACTGCGATTCCGCCACCGCCCTGGCCGCTGCGAAGGCCACCCTGTTCGACGGCCCTTCGATGAAGGAGGAGAATGTGTAACGCGGGTCAAGCGGCGACCCCAGCACATTGTGGCGGAACTCCGGTTCCGCTGACACGCCCTGGCGGGGCGCCGGCGCCCGTTGCTCCACACGCCCGGCGCTCGCAGTGCCGTTGGCAAGCGCGGTATGCGTCTGCTTGGTCATCTTGCGCGCCGGCGCGATCTCGGGCTCGACAGGATTGCGCCCCTGGCGCGTTGCGGTGCGCACGACGATCTCGATCTTGAGGACGTCGGCATCCTCATGCCGCCACAGCTCCGCGATAAGCTCGAGGTAATGGCCGTTGATCCAGGACCGCAGGAAGGCTGTAGGCACGGAGATGCGAACGACGCCGCGGGAAGCCTCGGCGACCTTCATGCGACCGAACCAGCTCGAATAGACCTCGGCTCCAAGACGCGCCTTCAGCTGGGCCTTGACCCGTTCGAACTTCTGTTCCGCGTCGCTGGATACCGCCACGTCGCCCCCTCCGACAAAAGTTGCTGGAAATGGGAGCTCGCCCGCTATCTCCCTTTCAATGCCGCTCTGCATGATCAAAGTCCCTTTGTCTTCTCGTACCCTTTTTCCGCCGGGGATGCGCCTCCTGCATCCTTGGTCCGGCGACCCTCATTCAGCCGCGATGCCATTGCCGCCGCCGGCAACGATCGTCGCAACTCGCGCAAGGGACCAGCTGCCGGCTCCGCACGCCGGCCTCCGACAAAAACAAGTCAATACCTCACCCTCCGGCGAAAACGCCGGCGAGACATCGACTGCCATGTACAATTACGCCAGTCCCCTACCCGCACCGAAGAGACAAACCAAGCCGTACGCGGAATTGCTCCACGTCATGAATTCCGCCATTTTGTGCTGGCCGATTCAGGCTGGGTCAGGGGCTAGAGCCCGTCCCTTCGATGGATGGACATTACCGAAATCGCTGTGGATAGGGCAAGGCCACATCTAACGGTTTTTTAACGAATCTGGTTACCGGACGGGGCTTGAAATCGGGAGCTGCGCCGGCACGTTTTGACAAAGCCATTGTGATTCAAACCCTTTTCCGGCGAATATGAAAAAGGCGGCCCGAAACGAAATAATCTGAAATAATTGTCTTGACAGCTACTTCTCCCCCGTCGCTCGACCTTGAGCTGAACAAGCTGTGGACGACCGGCTGTAAGTCTTTGAAAAAACTTCGGATTTTTTGCCAGGCAAATTTAGGCAGTTGCCGCGGGGAGGGCGTTCCGCTGTCAGCGGCGTTGAATATGCCGGCAAAACATTACTGGCGTTGGAATCACGTCGCGAGCGTTGCTCTCGAGCAATTTTTTTAAGTACTTGCCGGCAAACGAAAAAAACCCGGTCTATGCGACCGGGTTCAACATCGATGGAGTAAGGATTAAGTCGGTCAGGCCGACAGCGTCTTAACCCGCTGGGCCAGCCGCGAAACCTTGCGGGAAGCCGTGTTCTTGTGAACGACGCCCTTGGTGGCGGCGCGCATCAATTCCGGCTCCGCCGCCTTGAAGGCTGCCACCGCCGCGGCCTTGTCGCCGGCGGCCAGCGCCTCTTCGACCTGGCGCACATAGGTGCGGACACGCGAGCGACGGTTCTTGTTGATCGCCGCGCGGCGGGCGATCTTGCGCGTTGCCTTTTTGGCCGAAGACGTGTTGGCCATGATGCCTCTCTTCCGATCTGGTGGGCGCCAGCGGGTGCCGCAGGGCGCAAAAAACAAACGGGCAGCCACAGGCCGCCTCGGTTGGTGCGGCTTATAGTTCAGCTTTTCCGGCGCGTCAACGCCACTTGGCGGTCTTTTTGGAGACTGAAAGCGCGTCACGTCATGACCCGCCTTCAGACATTGGGCAAGGTGCCCTAGAGCCGGATGATTTCAGGTCGAGCCGACCTGAAATCTGAATCCGGCTCTAAATCAAAGAGAGAGCATGATGTCGTCCGAAAACCGCTCCACACTTTTCGGCATCATGCTCTAGCGGTTGGTGAAATTCGGCTTCCGCTTCTCCACAAACGCGGCCATGCCTTCCTTCTGATCGTCGAGCGCGAACAGCGAATGGAACAGGCGGCGCTCGAAGCGCAGCCCTTCGGCGAGCGTCGTCTCGTAAGCGCGGTTGACCGCCTCCTTGGTCATCATGACCGACGGCAGCGAGAACTCGGCGATCTTGGCCGCCGCCTTCAGCGCCTCCTCGGCGAGCTCGGCGACCGGCACCACCCGCGAGACCAGTCCGCTGCGCTCGGCTTCGGCGGCGTCCATCATCCGCCCGGTCAGGCACATGTCCATCGCCTTCGACTTGCCGACGAATCGGGTCAGCCGCTGCGAGCCGCCCATGCCCGGCATGACGCCGAGCGTGATTTCGGGCTGGCCGAACTTGGCGTTGTCGCCGGCGATGATGAAATCGCACATCATGGCCAATTCGCAGCCGCCGCCGAGCGCATAGCCCGCGACCGCCGCGATGATGGGCTTGCGCGTGCGCGTGAGTTCCTCCCAGCCGACGAAGAAGTCCTGCGTGTAGGCGTCGGCGAAGGACATCGCCTGCATTTCCTTGATGTCGGCGCCGGCGGCAAACGCCTTCTCCGACCCTGTAAGCACCATCGCGCCGATCTCGGGATCGGCATCGAACGCGCTCGCCGCCGCCACGACCTCCGCAAGGACCTGCGAATTCAGTGCATTGAGCGCCTTGGGCCGGTTCAGCGTGATCAGCCCGACCTTGCCGCGTGTTTCCACGATAACGGTTTCATAGGCCATGGTTCGCTTCCTTCCGCGGCAGTGGGACGATCGATACGTTCCTAGCTTACCGCTGACAGGTCCGGCAATAGAAGGTCGAGCGGCCGCTTTGCACGATGCGCTCGATGTGGCCGCGGCAGCCCGGCTTCGGGCATGGTTCCCCCTCGCGATCGTAGACTGCGAAGGAATGCTGGAAATAGCCGAGCGATCCGTCGGCCTGGACATAGTCGCGCAGCGAGGAGCCGCCGGCGGCGATCGCATCGGCGATGACCGAGCGGATCGCTTCGGCAAGGCGCGCGCTTTGCTCTTTCGCCTTCTTGGCCGACCCGGCGATGGTGCCGGCTTCGCGCAGCGGCGAGAGGCCGGCGCGCCACAAGGCCTCAGCCACGTATATATTGCCGAGTCCGGCGATCAGCCGCTGGTCGAGCAGGGCTGCCTTGAGCGGCGATCTGCGACCCTTCAACAGCGAGGCGAGCAGGGGACCGTCGAGCGCGTTGCCAGTTGGCTCGATGCCGAGCCCTGCCAGCATCGGATGCGTGTCCGGCGCTCCTTCGGCAAACAGCATGAAGCCGAAGCGGCGCGGGTCGTTGAAGATGACGCGGGAGCGCTCGTCCCTCGGAGAGACGACGTCGAACACGACATGGTCGTGCGCCGCGCTTTTCGAGCGGTCGTGGTGGAAGGCGCCGGGGACGTCGCTGCTTTCCGCGGCTTCGATCCGGAACGACCCCGACATGCCGAGATGGCAGATGAGAACCGGACCGTTTTCGATATGCATCGTCAGGTATTTGGCGCGCCGGCCAAGCGCCGTCACGGTCTTGCCGGCAAGCCGTTCCGAAAAGCGTTCGGGGAAAGGAAAGCGAAGGTCGGCCCTGCGCGCCCTGACCTCGACGAGCCGCGCCCCTTCCAGGACCGGCTGCAGACCGCGCCGGACGGTCTCGACTTCGGGCAGCTCAGGCATGGCCGCCGATCATCGCAAGGAACGATGTTCCGTGGCGACCGGCAGCCAGGCCGAGGTGGTCCGCGACGGTCTCGCCGATATCGGCGAAGGTCGGCCTGAGCCCGATGTCGCCACCCGTCAGTCCCGGCCCGATACCGATCACCGGAATGCGTTCGCGCGTATGGTCGGTGCCGCGCCATGTCGGATCGTTGCCATGATCGGCCGTGAGGATGAGCAGGTCGCCAGGCCTTATCCGCGACAGCGCCTCCGGCAGCCGGCGGTCGAACGCTTCGAGCGCTCCGGCATAGCCGGCGACGTCGCGCCGGTGACCGAACTCGGTATCGAAATCGACAAAATTGGCGAAGACCAGGTCGCCGTCGCCGGCATCGTTCATCGCGCCGAGCGCCTTGTCGAACATTGCCATGTTGCCGCCGGCCTTGCGCACTTCCGAAATGCCGCGATGAGCGAAGATGTCGCCAATCTTGCCGACGGCGATGACCTTGTTGCCGCGCCCGGTCAGCCGGTCGAGCAGGGTCGGCTCCGGCGGCGGCACCGCATAATCACGGCGATTGTGGGTGCGCTGGAACGTGGCCGGCGTCTCGCCCACGAATGGCCGAGCGATCACCCGCCCGATCTTGAGCGGCTCGACCAGCCGACGCACCGTGAGGCAAAGCTCATAAAGCCGCTCCAGGCCGAAATGCGTCTCATGCGCGGCGATCTGCAGCACGGAATCGACCGACGTGTAGCAGATCGGCTTGCCGGTGCGGATATGCTCTTGGCCGAGCCGCTCGATGATCTCGGTTCCGGGTGCATGGCAGTTGCCGAGGATACCCGGCAGCTTGCCCTCGCGGATGATGGCGTCGGTCAGTTCGGCCGGAAAGGCGGGCACCGTATCGGGGAAATAGCCCCAGTCGAAACGCACCGGCAGGCCGGCGATCTCCCAGTGGCCGGAAGGCGTGTCCTTGCCGCTCGACACTTCCTGTGCGGCTCCATGAAAGGCCGAGGCGACCGGCGGCGCGTCGATACCGGTTTTCAGTCCCGTCGCGGTTTGCGCCGCCCGGCCAAGTCCGAGCGACATCATGTTGGGCACGGCGAGCGGCCCTTTGCGCAAACCTTGCCGATCGGCACGACCATCGGCGCAAGCCTGAAAAATATGCCTGAACGTGTCGGCGCCGTTATCGCCATAGCGTTCGGCGTCGGCCGCGCCGCCGATGCCGAAAGAATCGAGAACGAACAGGAACGCGCGCGCCATGGGTATCTTTGTTGTCAGCCTTGATCGCCAGACATAAGGTTCCCCGGCGGCGTTGGCAAATCGGAAACCAAACCGCAACGGCTTGGCGCCATAGTTGCGGCGAGGCGCGGATGCGGGGCGGGAGCGTGGCAGGTATGGCAAGGCGCGGCAAAACCGCGACAAGGCAAGCCGTGAAGATGTGCGCGGCCGCTCTCGCGGCCTTAGGTGCCGCCTCCTCGCCGGCACGCGCCGACTGGCGTGGCGACATCGGCACGTTCCGCATCGGCATCGTTGCCGAACCAGGCGGCGGCAACACCGTCCCGGGGCTCGCGCGCCTGACCGACGCCTATGCCAATGCGCTCGGCATGACGGTCGAGTTCGTCGTTGCGCGCGACTACGCGGCGCTGATCGAGGCGCAGGCGAGCGGGCGCGTGCAATATGCGATCTATTCCGCTCTCGCCTATGCCACGGCCTCGGAGCGCTGCGGCTGCGTCGAGCCGCTGGTGGCGCCGGTCGATACCGACGGCGCCGTCGGCATCCGTTCCGTCCTGGTGACGCGCGACGGCCGGCTTGCGGACCTTGCCGCCATGGCTTCGCACCGGATCGCGATAGCGCCGGCCGAAAACGTCGGCGGCGCGCTGCTGCCGCTGACGGCGCTGCCGGCTGAAGGCGTCAACATCACCCGGGGTTCGCCCTTCCTGGCGCGCGCCGCTTCAGCCACTGCGGCCGAGACGATGCTCGCCGGCGGCGAAGCGGACGCCCTGTTCGGCTGGGAACCAGCCGATGCCGACGGCCGATCCACCCGTTCCGGGGGCACCGTCGCGCGGCTGGAGGCTGCCGGCGTCCCAGAGGCGTCGCTTCGGGTGTTGTGGACCTCGGGCCTCTTGCGCTACGGGCCGCACGCCGTCCGCAACGATATCGATCCCGAGGCAAAGCGCCGGCTGACGGTCTTCCTGACCAATCTCAAGTCCCAGACGCCCGACATATACGATCTGCTGGAGGCCGCGCATACCGGTGGCTTTGTGCCGGCGGCGTCCAAGGACTACGCTATGGCCACGGCCATTGTGCGGCAGGCGTCCGACGGCCGGGACTGACCGTCAGCAGTCGCTGCAGGGGATCGTTGGGCTCCGGCGAGGCCGGAGATAATAAGTCTCGCTCATATTTATGTGGCTGAAGGTCGACAACAGTCCAAGCGCCTTCTGCTGGTTGTTGTTCTCGCTCCAGGCGATGACGGGCACATAGCCGAGGTCGCTTTCCACGCGGACCAGGAAAGTGTTGCGGATTTTTAGCGTCGAAGGGACGGTCGTGGTGTCGCCGGGACTGGCATCGACGCTGTAGGTGTTGCCCACCAGCTTGCGCGACCACGCCACCTTCACTGTCGGCGACGCCTCGTCGGATATCTGTATGCCGGTGATGATGATCGTTGGACTTGAGCGATTGTAGGGCCGAAGCGTCGATATGCCGATCTTCATCATTGCATCGAGGTTAGCCTTCACGACGGCCTGCTGCTGCGTGACGAGGTCCGCAACCATGCTGCCGATGCGGCTGACCTTCTTGCCGGTCTCGATGGCCTGCGAGGCCTCCATCGTGATGAAATACATGATCAGGAGCACCGGCACGATGAACGCGAACTCGATCGCCGCGATGCCGCGGCGATCGCGGCAAAACCGCTTCACCTTCGCCGAAATGCCCCGGAGTGCCCCCGCACTATGCATATCGTCCTCCACGCCGCGGCTTAGCCGTCGAGCAGTCTCAATTGTCGTCGAACGGTTCGTTCTGCCAGGTCACCGATGCGAAATGCAGCGTTTTCTTGTCCTTCAGATTTGCCATCGACTGGGCCAGGAAATCGGTCATCACCGGCCATTTGTAGAACACCCGCAGCATGTTGATGGACTCTGCCAATCCGGGCGAGACGGTTGGGGTCGTCGAGTTCGTCCCCTGTGTAAGCACGATATCTCCATCCACAATCTTGAAGCCCGCCGTGGCGGCGTCGGCGAAACTCGGATATTCGCGCAGATCCACCAGCAATCCCGGGCAGTCCTTGGCCACCATGATCTCAAGCCTGCTGCAGATCAGCTGCTTGATGGAGGCTTCGGTGACGTTCGACTTCTGCAACTGCCCGGTCCGCAGCTGGCGGGCCACGTCGTCGGTGACGTTGGCCATCACCTCCTGGCCGGCGAAAGAAATGCAGCTCTCGAGGATGGCGAAGACGAGAAGCGCGAACGGGATGGCCAGCATCGCGAATTCCATCGCCGTGCTGCCGCGCCTGTCGCTGAAGAAGCCGGGGCGCGATCTGGCGCGCGCCCTGTTGTCCATGCCGTTGCCGGATATGGCATCCTTGCTCATATTGCGTTCCTGCCGATCCCCTTTGCGGTACCGGCGGCAGGGTTAGCGATAACCCATTGAGTTCCGGTTTTGATGATCGTTAAATTCGTCGGGCAAGCTTTAAGCCGTCTTTAATGCCCGTGGGTTCTCGCCCTCGCAGGGCTCAGTGCCCGGCGCTCATTTCGGCTTCGGAAGTTTTCTCGGCCTCGCTCTTGAATGCGCTCTCGCAATAGGGCGTGCAGGACATGGTCTGGACTTCGGCGCGTCGGTAGATGCGCACCGAGGAGGCGGCTTGTCGCACGACGGTCACCTGTTCGTCGATGATCGGGCTGCCTTCCGAGTCGAGCACGACCAGATTGGTGACACCGAAGCCCTTGCCGGTGAGAACGATGGTCGAGGCGTCCTGCACGGAGGCGTCGGCGATTGCCGGATTGCCGATGACGACCGTATCGGCCCCGCGTGACAATTTGACGATCTTGGCCTGGTTCATGGTGACTTCTATACCCGCGCCGGCGCTGGCCGGCATGACCAAGGCAGCAGTTGCCAGCAGCGCGGCGACTGGAAACAGCGATCTCGACAAGGTCATTGAAGCGCTCCGGCAGGCAGATTCTTCAACGGAACATGAACGAGATTGGTGAAGTAACGGTTAAACCGGGCCCGCCATGATTAAGGATCGCCTGCATGATGCGCCATGCGTCCATGGCGCTTACTGTTTTAGGAATATTGCACAAGCGCCGGTTTCTCGGGAACTCGGACCTCTGGCGATGTTTAGGCCACGGTTAACCACGCAGTGCGTTCGCCATCGGAAAGGAATCGGTAAGGCTGTTTATTAAGCCGATCGAAACGGCTTCTCCCTAGATTTGCGCCATCCGATCAACCCGGAAGAGAAGTTGACGGTAGTGCTGTAACACGTGGAGTAGGAGCTCTCGAATGTCTAATCTCATCGCACGTTTCGTGAAGGACGAATCCGGCGCGACCGCCATCGAATACGGTCTGATCGCCGCTCTCATCGCGCTTGCCATCATGGTTGGTGCTACCCAGCTCGGCGGCGCGCTGAACGCCAAGTTCGCCAACATCGCCGCCACCCTCAACGGCGCCACTGCTCCGTAATAAGGCTGCGTATCGCGCCTTTTCGACAGAAAGAAAAAGGGCCGCCGGCTGGCGGCCCTTTTTTATGCAGTCGGCCGATTTGATCGTCCGGCCTCATCGATCGTTAATCCAGCGCGTCTAGGATGACGCTGAAAACATGCCACAGGCAGGCCGCATCCATGCTTGAAGCCGTGATCTTCGTCGTTTTTCCTTTCTGCATGCTGTTTGCTGCGATCTCGGACACGCTGTCGATGACGATCGCCAACCGCGTTCCCGTGCTGTTGGTGGCGACATTCGCGCTTGTTGCGCCACTCGCCGGTATGGACTGGGCAACCTATGGCTGGCATTTCGCCGCCGGCGCCCTCGTGCTTGCCACGACCTTCGGCCTTTTTGCGCTCGGCGGCATGGGCGGCGGCGACGCCAAGCTTCTGGCCGCGACCGCTCTGTGGATGGGCCTCAACATCAACCTGGTCGGCTATCTGGTGACGTCGGCTTTCATCGGCGGCCTGCTTACCCTCGCAATCCTTGCCTACCGGAAATCGCCGCTCGTCACGTACACCGGCCACAGCCGATTTCTGCGCCATTTCGCGGACGAGAATGTTGGCATCCCATATGGCATCGCGCTTGGCGCCGGCGGACTGATCACTTTCCCGGATTCGCCGCTGATGGTCTGGGCGCTGGAGAGGCTCACAACATAGGCCCGGCGATCTCGATGTCGGCGATCCCAGGGCGCCTTTTATCAGATCGGAAGGCGGCCCCGGCCGCTTTTTTCTGTTAACGGCACACTGTTCAATCCAATTTGAGTAAACCTTAAATTAATCACGATCGTAAGCATTACATTAACCTTGTTTTGACGATTGCAGCTGCAAAGTCCGGCCTGGCGAGGTGGTTGCCATGAGGCGAAGGGTTTCGGACGAATGCCAGCATCCCGATTGATTATTCTGGGCGTGGCTGCGGTCGCGGCGGGTGGCGCGGGCTACGTGGCGAAGAACATGGTCGTAGCGCCGCCGCCTCAGGTCATTGTCGATGCGCCCAAGCAGCCGGCGATCGCATTGCAGGACGTGCTGGTGCTTTCCGGTGACGTGTCAATGGGCAGCCAGCTCGGCAACAACATCAGCTGGGAAGAATGGCCGGCCGATGGCGTTAACGCCAATTTCATCACGCGCGCCGCCGAGCCTGACGCGATCGAAAAGCTCAAGGGCTCGGTCGCCCGCGTAGCCATGTATACCGGCGAGCCGTTGCGACGCTCCAAGCTGGTCGGCGAGGGGCAGAGCTTCATGTCGTCGATCCTGCCTTCCGGCATGCGCGCCGTCGCCACCGCGATATCGGCCGACACGTCCGCCGGCGGGTTCATCCTGCCCAACGACTTCGTCGACGTCATCATGACCCGCCGCGCCGACACCGGCAACGGCGGCAGCGGGTTCAACACCGAGACGATCCTCAAGAACATCCGCGTGCTGGCCATCGACCAGACCATCCAGGAAGACGAGGAAGGTAAGAAGACCAGGGTCGGCCAGACCGCGACGCTGGAGCTGACGCCGCAGCAGGCGGAAATCATCACAGTGGCGCAGCAGATGGCCGACCGCCTGACGCTGGCGCTGCGCCCGATCACCGACATCCATGAAAAGAATACGGGCGAGGCCGACTATCTGGTCAACGGCAACGGCCGACGCGGAACCGTGCGGCTGATCAAGTCCGGCGAGGTTTCCGAGGTGGGAGCAAGGAAATGAGGCTGAACGGTAAACTGCTGCCCTTCCTGGCCGCCGCGGCGATCGCTATTTTCCTGCTCGGCGCCGGCGCCCCGGGAACGGTCGAAGCCAAAGCCGCGGGCGCCGGCGTGTCGGCTTCCGTCGCCACGCAGCGCGTCAAGCTCGGCCTCAACAAATCCGTTGTCATCGACTTGCCGAGCGACGCCTATGATATCCTCGTCGCCAATCCGGCGGTTGCCGATGCCGTGACGCGCACCGCGCGGCGCATCTACCTGTTCGGCAAGACGGTCGGCGAGACCAACATCTTCGTCTTCGGCCCCAATGGCGAGCAGATCGTCAGCCTGGATCTGGCCGTCGAGCGCGACGTCGCAGGTCTGGAAGACTATCTCAAGCGCTTCATCCCGTCCTCGCAGATCAAGGTCGAGCTTCTCAATGACAACGTCGTCCTGACGGGCATGGTCGACACGCCGCTCGATTCCAAGCGTGCCGTCGACCTGGCCACCATCTTCGTGTCCGGCGGTGAAGCGACGACGGGCCAATATTCGCAGACCGCCGCCGGCGGCTCGGTCAATGGCGGCGTCGACATCAACAATCCCGACCAGGAGCGCCGGACCTCCAAGATCGTCAACCTCTTGCAGATCATCGGCGACGACCAGGTGACGCTCAAGGTGACCGTCGCCGAAGTCAGCCGCTCGGTGATGAAGCAGCTCGGCGTCAACATGTTTGGCAGCGGCGAGAGCAACGGCATCAGCTGGATGTCGACAGGCGACAACCCGATGGGGCTCGGCAAGCCCCTCAGCAATTCGGGATTTAACATCGGCTCGTCCTCGCTGCAGGCCTATGTCAACGCCATGGAACAGTCGGGGGTGATGAAGACGCTAGCCGAGCCGACTTTGACGGCAGTTTCAGGCGAGAAAGCCACGTTCAGGGTTGGCGGCGAGTATAATATTGTCTCCAGCCAGGCCATTACCGATCCTGACATCACCAAAGGCATTCCTGCGAAGCTGACGTACCAACTCGACAAGGTCGATTACGGCATCGGACTGGAATTTCAACCGGTCGTCCTGTCCGCCGGTCGCATCAGCCTGAAAGTCCGGACGGCGGTTTCCGAGCCGACGACAGAAGGCTCCGCCGCATTTTCGACCGGCTCAAAGAACGTTCCCGCCGCAAACATTCTCTCTATTCGCAAGCGTCTCGCCGACACCACCGTCGAGCTCCCTTCGGGCGGCTCGATGATGATCGCAGGCCTTGTCCGCGACGATGTTCGCCAGGCTATCAGCCAATTCCCTGGCTTGGGCAAGATCCCCGTCCTCGGCACGCTGTTCCGCAGCCGGGATTTTGTGCGCAACGAGAGCGAGCTCATCATCATCATCACGCCCTATCTGACGCGGCCGGTGGCGCGCAACGATCTCGCCAAGCCGGACGACAACTTCAACGCGGCAAGCGACGGCGCCGGCATGTTCCTCGGCCGCGTCAACCGCGTCTACGGCACCATGCAGACCGACAGGCCGGCCGGCCGCTACCACGGCGTCGTGGGCTTCATCTACAAATGAGTGGGAATGCGGATATGTCCAAGTCAGCATCGAAGGTCATGACGGTCCGGACAGCATCCGGTATCGCAAGGATCCGTCGGCAGGTGGTCCCGGCATTGGCGGTCATGCTTGCCGCGTCGCTCGCAGGTTGCGCCAATCGCGACAGCGTGACCGTCGGGTCGATCCCGGACGACTACCGCACGACCCATCCGATCGTCATTGCCGAGAAGAACCAGAAGATTGACCTGCCGGTCGGCGCCGGTGATCGCGGCATGACCGGTGCGCAGCGCGATACGCTGCTCGGTTTTCTCGACCGCTACGACAAGAGCGCCGCGCCGGCGCTGACGATCGCGATGCCGGCCGGGTCCGCCAATGAGCTTGCCGCCCGTGCCGCCGGTCGCGATTTTGCCAGGCTCGCCATGGCAGCAGGCGTCAAGCGCAACCGTATCGTCATGACATCCTATCAGTCGGCGGTGCCGGAGGCGTCAGCGCCGGTGCGCGTCGCCTTCGTCGCAGTGAGGGCCCAGACCGACAAATGCGGGCGTTGGCCCGAGGACATCCTGGAGACGTCGCAGAACAAGCACTACGCCGACTTCGGCTGCTCCTATCAGAACAACCTCGCGGCTCAAATCGCCAATCCCAACGATCTGATCGGGCCGCGCAAACAGTCCGACATCGACGCCGAAAATCGCGGCGCGGTGATCGACAGGTACCGCGAGAGGGGCATCTCGGACGAGTTCCTCGGCAATTCGGAAGTAACCTACTAAGCTGCGCCGGACGACGAAGAAAGCAGTCACGGAAAGAGCATGACGATGAGCAATCTTGCCTACGACACGCCCGCGGAAACCGGCGACCTTTCGCAGCAGGACATCGCCGCCATGCAGGCGCTGCGCCCCGTGCCGCGCATTTCGATCCAGGCCTTCTGCGAGACCGAGGGGGTCGCCAACCCCGTCGAGCGCGCCGGCGAGGATCGCCGGATGGCCAAGGCCCATCTCAAGGTTCATATGGGCGGCATCCCGACCGCGATCGAATTCTACCAGTCCGCGCCGACACCGAACCTGATCCTGCTGGAATCGCGCAGCGAACCGCAGCAGCTGCTTGAACAGCTCGGCCACCTCTCGGAATATTGTGATCCGTCCTCCAAGGTCGTGGTTATCGGCCACTACAACGATGTCGGGCTCTACCGCGAGCTGATCCGTTCGGGCATTTCCGAATATGTCATCGCGCCGGTCTCGATGACAGACATCGTCAGTGTCGTGTCGTCGATCTTCGTCGATCCGGATTCGGAGCCGATCGGCCGCTCGATCGCGTTCATCGGCGCCAAGGGCGGCGTCGGCTCCTCGACCATCGCTCACAATGTCGCCTGGGCGATGTCTTCCCTGTTCAAGTCCGAGGTCGTCATCGCCGATCTCGATCTCGCCTTCGGCACCGCCAACATCAATTTCGATCAGGATCCGGCGCAAGGCATCGCCGAGGCGGTGTTTTCACCGGAGCGGGTCGACGAGGTCTATCTGGACCGTCTGCTTGCGCAATGCGCCGAGCATCTGTCGTTGCTCGCGGCTCCCTCCACGCTCGAGCGCGTCTACGATTTCGAGTCCGAGGCCTTCGCGCAGATCATAGAGACAGCGCAGCGCAGCGCGCCTCTGCTGGTCCTCGATGTCCCGCACGTCTGGAGCGGGTGGACCAAGAGCACGCTGATCAAGGCGGACGAGATCGTCATCACGGCCACGCCAGAGCTCGCAAATCTTCGCAACACTAAAAACATGGTGGACATGCTGAAGCGGCTGCGTCCGAACGATCCGCCGCCGAAGCTGATCATCAACCAGGCGGGCGTGCCGAAACGGCCCGAGATCGCGGCGTCCGATTTCGCCGAACCGCTCGGCATCACGCCGATGGCGGTGATCAACTTCGAACCGCTGCTGTTCGGCAATGCCGCCAACAACGGCCGCATGCTCTCCGAGATGGACGCCAAGAGCCCGGTCGTGACCACCATCAATGAAATAGCGCATGTGCTGACCGGACGCAGCGAAATCAAGACAAGGAAGAAAGCAGGCCTGGGCTCGATCCTCGGCAAGCTCTCGCGCAACAAAAAGTGACGCTGATTTGAGCGGCATCGGGTAGTCGATCATGTTTGGTAAAAGAGGCAAAGACGACGGCGGCCGGGCAACGCCCGAATTCCGTCCGCCGGCATCCGCTCCCGCCGCCGCTCCAACCGGGACGATGACGGCCGAACGACCGGTCGCGCCGCCGTCCGGCACGCCGGCCACGCCGCCGGCGCGCCGGCCCGTCGAGGCGCCGCCTATGGCGCCGGAGCCGCCAAGAAGGGTCCAGCGCGAGCGCTCCGAGACCTATTACGATACCAAAAGCCAGGTGTTTTCGGCGCTCATCGACACGATCGACCTGTCGCAGCTCGCCAAGCTCGATCCCGAAAGCGCGCGCGAGGAAATCCGCGACATCGTAAACGACATCATCGCGATCAAGAACTTCGCGATGTCGATCTCCGAGCAGGAAGAGCTGCTCGAGGACATCTGCAACGACGTTCTGGGCTATGGACCGCTGGAGCCGTTGCTTGCCCGCGACGACATAGCCGACATCATGGTCAACGGCTCCAAGAACGTCTACATCGAAGTCAACGGCAAGGTCGAACAGACCGGCGTCCGTTTCCGCGACAACCAGCAGCTGCTCAACATCTGCCAGCGCATCGTCAGCCAGGTCGGCCGCCGCGTCGACGAATCGAGCCCGATCTGCGACGCTCGCCTGCCCGACGGCTCGCGCGTCAACGTCATCGCGCCGCCGCTGTCGATCGACGGCACCGCGCTCACCATCCGCAAGTTCAAGAAGGACAAGCTGACGCTGGACCAGCTGGTCAAGTTCGGCGCCATCTCGCCGCAAGGCGCGGAAATCCTCAAGATCATAGGCCGCGTCCGCTGCAACGTCGTCATCTCGGGCGGCACGGGCTCCGGCAAGACGACGCTGCTCAACTGTCTGACCAACTATATCGACCGCGAGGAGCGCGTCATCACCTGCGAGGATTCGGCGGAACTGCAGCTGCAGCAGCCGCATGTGGTCCGTCTCGAAACCCGGCCGCCCAATCTGGAGGGCGAGGGCGAGGTGACCATGCGCGACCTGGTCAAGAACTGCCTGCGCATGCGGCCGGAGCGGATCATCGTCGGCGAAGTGCGCGGACCGGAGGTATTCGACCTGCTGCAGGCGATGAATACCGGTCACGACGGCTCGATGGGGACGATCCACTCGAACAGCCCGCGCGAATGCCTCAATCGTATCGAATCGATGATCGCCATGGGCGGCTATTCCCTGCCGCAGCGGACGGTGCGCGAGATCGTCGTCGGCTCGATCGACGTGATCATCCAGGCGGCTCGCCTGCGCGATGGCTCACGCCGCATCACCCACATCACCGAGGTGGTCGGCATGGAAGGCGACGTCATCATCACCCAGGACCTTGTGCTCTACAACATCAAGGGTGAAGACGCCGGCGGCCGGCTGGTCGGCGAGCATGTGTCGACAGGCATCGGCCGCCCGCATTTCTGGGACCGCGCCCGCTATTATGGCGAGGAGCAGCGCCTCGCCAATGCGCTCGAGGCGATGGAGAAACGCGCTGACTGATGCATCTGGAGGTTGGAAGCAATTCCAGGAAAGGCGTGATGCGGTCGAGTTCGGTGACTTCGCCGTAACTTTCCGTCCGCAATTGCGTCAAGGCAAAGAGACAGGACGGTTCGCCGTTTCCTTGGAACGGCGAAATGCCCTAGGGACCCCGGTCGATGTTCGGAATTGACACCACCGTACTGGCTTTCATCGTGCTTGCCGGCTTCAGCGCCGGCGCGGTGGCCTATGCTTTCCTGTTCACGCGCATCGACAACGAGAAGCAGGCCGGCAAACGGCTTCAGACCATCAAGACAGCCGAGACGGACCGGTCGGTGGTGAAAGCGACGCGCGACCGCGCCGCGGAGGCGGTCAAGCGGCGAAAAAATGTTCAGGACACGCTGAAGCAGCTCGACGAGAAGCAGAAGGCCAATGATCGCAACGTCAAGAAACCGCCGCTGAAGGTTCAGATCCGCCAAGCCGGCATGCAGGTTCCGATCGAGCGTTTCTATATCTATTCCGCTGTCTGCGGGATCATCCTGACGGCCGTTCTCTTTTTCCTCGGCGCGCCTCTATGGGCGCTGCCCGGTGCCCTGCTGGTGGGCGGCCTCGGCCTGCCGCGCTGGTTCGTGTCGTTTCGCCGCACACGTCGCACCAAGGCCTTCCTGGAAGAATTTCCGAACGCGCTCGACATCATCGTGCGCGCGGTCAAGTCCGGCCTGCCGCTCAACGATGCGATCCGCCTGATCGCCAACGAATCGCCCGAACCGGTCCGGTCCGAGTTCCGCCGCATCGTCGATTCCCAGCAGATGGGCATGTCGGTGCCCGACGCCGCCATGCGCATGCCCGAGACGATGCCGTGCAGCGAAGCCGGCTTCTTCGGCATCGTCATCCAGATTCAGTCGCAGGCCGGCGGCAACCTGTCCGAGGCGCTGGGCAACCTTTCGCGCGTCCTGCGCGACCGCAAGAAGATGAAGGCCAAGGTCCAGGCGCTGTCGATGGAAGCCAAGGCATCGGCCGTCATCATCGGCGCCTTGCCCTTCGTCGTCGCCTTCCTCGTCTATCTGTCGAGCCCGAACTACATCATGCCGCTGTTCACCACCAACGTCGGCAACCTGATCCTCGGCTGCTCGGGTGTGTGGATGTCGATCGGCATCCTGGTGATGCGCAAGATGATGAACTTCGAAGTGTAGGGGCGCGGATCCGGTGACAGAGCAGGTCGTCAAAACACTCACCGACCCTTCTTTCCTGATCGCGATGCTGGTCGGCATCGCCGTGTTCGCGACCGTCTTCACGCTCATGCCGGCGTTCGGCGGCACGTCGCTCAAGTCGCGTATGAAAAGCGTGGCGCTCGAACGCGACAAAATGCGCGCCGAGCAGCGTGCGCGGCTGGCCAACGAGGCCGACCGCCGCCGCAAGGGCCTGCGGGAGGAACAGTCCATCGGCATGCGCAACATCGTCGACCGCCTGGATCTCAGGCGCGCGCTTGCCGATGAAAGCACGATCCAGAAGCTCAAGGTCGCGGGCTTCCGCGGCCAGAACCCGCTGACGCGCTTCCTCTTTTTCCGCCTGGTCCTGCCATTCGTCGGTTTTGCCTTGGCGGCCATCTATCTGTTCATGCTCGGCGGCCTGCCGCAGCAGCCGGCCTTCATCAAGCTGTTCGTCTGTGTCGTTGTCGCCTATGGCGGCTTCTACGCGCCGATCCTCTACGTCAACAACCGCGCGACCAAGCGCAAGCAGTCGATCCAGCTGGCGTGGCCGGATGCGCTCGACCTGATGCTGATCTGCGTGGAATCCGGCATGTCGGTGGAAGCGGCCCTGCGCAGGGTTGCCGACGAGATCGGCGCGCAGTCGGTGGCGCTTGCCGAGGAATTCGTGCTCACCAATGCGGAGCTGTCCTATCTGCAGGACCGCAAGAACGCCTATGAGAACCTGGCAAGCCGCACCGGCCTGGAATCGGTAAAGTCGGTGTCCCAGGCCCTGGTCCAGGCCGAACGCTACGGCACGCCGGTGGCGCACGCGCTACGCGTGCTCGCCTCGGAAAGCCGCGACATGCGCATGAACGCCGCCGAGAAGAAGGCCGCGGCACTTCCGCCGAAGCTTACCGTGCCGATGATCCTGTTCTTCCTGCCGGTTCTGTTCGCCATCATTCTGGGACCGGCCGGCATCCAGGTCAGCCAGCGCGGCATCTTCGGCGACCAGCACAGCTCCTCGAGCCAGTAAAGCTTCCAGGAAAAGTGTCGAGCGGTTTTCCGTCCGGAATTGCGTAAAAACAAAGAGGTAGGGCCGTTCGCTTCAAATCAAAAAGCCGCGCGGGATCCGCGCGGCTTTTTTGATTTCAACGGTGGTCGATTTGGCAATGCCGTCCGCGGTCAGTTCGTGGCGACCTTCGCCTTGTTCTTGTCCTGATCCTTCAATTGGCTCCAGGCGTTCTGCTGGGCAAGCATCTGGCGCAGGTAGGCGACGTTGGCCTGCGCCTGTTCGGGCGACAGTTCCTGCGAGGCGATCTTTTCGGCTTCGTCGAAGCGGCCCTGCAGACCGACAACCAGCGCGAGGTTCTGCCGCACCCTGCTGTCGGCGCCGGGCTGCTGCGCGGCCGAGCGCATATAGGTTTCTGCCGTGCGCAGGTCGCCTTCGAGCACATAGGACATGCCGAGATTGGACAGCACCGAAGGCTCGTTCGGCTTCAGTTCCAGCGCCTTGCGATAGTCTTGCCGCGCTTCGTCTTTCTGTCCCATCTGGTCGAGAATGGCGGCTTCCGCCGACACCAGCTTCCAGTCCGGATATTCGGGCGTCTGCGCGCGCCGCACGGCATCGAGGGCCGGTTCGAACTGGCCGTTGGCGGCGAGCGCCTTGCCATAGGCCGCAAGCACCTCGCGATCCTTGGGATAGGCGATCGCCAGCTTGCGCATCACCGCCAGAGACTGGTCGGCATCGCCATCCATCTGCAGTGCCGCCGCGAAATTCATCGCGATGCGCTTGTCGCCCGGATTGCGGGCATAGGACTGGCCGAGCCTGGACGTGGCGGTACGCAATTCGCCGGACGACATCGTTTCCAGCGGCCTGTTGTCGGAGCGGGAGATGGAGCCCGTGGTGAACTTGCTGGTGCTGCCGCAACCCGCCACGCTGGCCGCCAGCGCCGCCATGAAAGCCGTGGTGATCAGACGCTTGGCTGTAAGGTTCAACGCTTCGGTCGGCATCGCCCGGTCTCCATTCCTGTGCGGCCATTGGCTGGCCGTCTTCCCTCCGGCAGAAATATTCTGTTAACCCTAACGGACCGTTAAGAAGCGCCGACTCGGACGGTTCGGCCGGAGATCATCGCATGCCTGTCGAACTCGTTGAGCAGAAGCCGGAAGCCGCCTTGCCTGTTTATCTGGTGGCGAAGGACGCCCTTGAAGCCGCGGCACTGCCGCCCTCCGCCATCGCCTGGGCAAGAGCCAACGGTTTTTCCGGCGAAGCAGGGCGCACGCTGGTCTTGCCGGGCGAGGGTGGCGGCCTTGCCGGCGCGTTGTTCGGCACAGGCGATGGCGAGAGCGTTCTTGCCCTCGGCGCGCTCGCAAGGGCGTTGCCGGAGGGCGACTGGCATTTCGCGTCGCGCCCGGCGCAACCCGATCTCGCGGCGCTCGCGCTTGTCCTCGGCGGCTATGTCTTTACTCGCTACGGCAAGAAGCCCGGCAAGGCTTTGCGCTTCGCGCTTCCGGAGGGCGCCGACGCGGCGCATCTCCGCCGCATCGCCGACAGCGTGTTCCTGACACGCGACCTCGTCAACACGCCGACCAGCGACCTCGGTCCGGTCGAACTGGAAGAAGCCGCCCGAAAACTGGCGGCCGCCCACGGCGCCGATATCTCGGTGATCCATGGCGACGATCTGCTGATGCGGAATTTCCCGATGATCCACGCCGTCGGCCGGGCCTCCACCGGCGCGCCGCGGCTGATCGACATGAGCTGGGGACGTGCCGACGCGCCTAAGGTGACGCTGGTCGGCAAGGGCGTCTGCTTCGACACCGGCGGCCTCGATATCAAGCCGTCGTCGGGCATGCTTTTGATGAAGAAGGACATGGGCGGCGCCGCCAACGTGCTGGGCCTCGCCGCCATGATCATGGCGGCGAGACTGAATGTCCGGCTGCGCGTGCTGATCCCCGCCGTCGAGAATTCGATCGCCGGCAATGCCTTCCGGCCCGGCGACGTGCTCAGGAGCCGCAAGGGCATCACGGTCGAGATCGGCAACACGGACGCCGAAGGCAGGTTGATCCTGGCCGATGCGCTGGCGCTGGCCGATGAGGAGCAGCCCGCTTTGCTGGTCGACATGGCGACGCTGACCGGAGCCGCCCGCGTCGCGCTGGGGCCCGATCTGCCGCCTTTCTACACCAACGACGAGACGCTTGCCGCCGACCTGGCCGCGGCGTCGGTCGCGGTCGAGGATCCACTGTGGCGCATGCCTTTGTGGCGCCCCTACGATGCAAAGCTTTCCTCGAAGATCGCCGACATCAACAATGTGACGACGGACGGCTTTGCCGGATCGATCACCGCCGCGCTTTTCCTCAAGCGCTTCGTCGAGAAGACCGACAGCTGGGCGCATTTCGACATCTTCGCCTGGAACCCGGCCGACCGACCCTACGGCCTGACCGGCGGCGAAGCGCAAGGCATTCGCGCGCTGGAGCGGATAATTACGCAGCGATTTGCCTAGGCCGAAAGACCAAGGTGGCAGATCGTCACTGAAACGGAACCGAAACAATTTGCCGGCATGCTTGGGCGATGTCGATCTCGATGCGCCCGAGCCAGGCCTTGCGACTGTGGCAGCAGGTGATGCTGGCCCAGGTGCGCGACGGCGAGCCCGATCTCACCATGCGCCAGACGGCTATCCTGTTCACCATCTATCTCGATCCGCCGCCCCATACGGTGCGCGGGCTGGCCGCCAAGCTCAACGTCACCAAGCCGGTCATCACCCGGGCGCTGGACACGATGGGCGCGCTGAAGCTGGTCTCTCGCCACCGCGACGAGCTCGACAAGCGCAACGTGCTGATCCGGCGCACGGTGGAAGGCGCGCTCTTTGTCGAGCGCTTCGGCGATGGTATCGTCGCCCGGGCGCACGAGCTGCCCATCTGACCTCATTGGCCCTATCTGATATGACTGGATTATCGATTTGACCGCCAGGGATGCCCGCCTTCATGCCTTCCGCTCCGACCTTGCCGATGCGAGGCTGAAGGGCGAGGTCGCCGCCGACCGCTTCGTCACCGGCCGCCCGGCGCGGATCACGGCGTCCATCGCCGATCTGCGCAAGGCGCCGCGCCCCGACGCGGGCGTCAACACGCAGGCGCTGTTCGGCGACGACGTGCTCGTTTTCGAGGACGCGGAAGGCTGGGCCTGGGTGCAGGCCGAGCGCGACGGTTATGTCGGCTATGTGGCCGACAATCTGATTGGGGCACGCGAACATGCGCCCACGCATGTCGTCTCCGTGCCGCGCACCTTCCTCTATCCGGGCCCCGATTTGCGTTTCCCGATGAGCGGGCAGCTGTCGATGGGGTCGACCGTGACGGTGACCGGCTCGGCCGAAACGCGCGGCACGCATTATGCGCTGCTGCCCTCCGGCCAGTCGATCGTCGCCCGCCATCTGCGGCCGATCGCCGAGCTGGCCGAGGATTACGTCACGGTCGCCGAAAGCTTCCTCGGCACGCCTTATCTCTGGGGCGGGGTCTCGGGCTTCGGCATCGACTGCTCCGGCCTCGTGCAGTTGGCAATGCGCATGACGGGCAAGGATGTGCTGCGCGACTCCGATATGCAGGCGGCGTCGATCGGCACGCCGTTTGAGCCGGGTCCGGACTATTCAGGTCTCCGGCGCGGTGATCTCGTCTTCTGGAAAGGCCACGTCGCGATCATGACCGACGAAAGAGACATGATCCACGCCAACGGCCACACCATGCTCGTCTCGCGTGAGGGCCTTAAAGAGGCTGTCGACCGCATCGGCTATCTTTATGGCGGTCCGACTGGGTTTCGGAGGCCGTAGCGCCAGCCTCCCCTTCTCCCCTTGTGGGAGAAGGTGGATCGGCGCGCAGCGCCGAGACGGATGAGGGGTGCTGGACGGATCGCTACGTTGAAGAGCTAAGCGTCTTTAGCACCTTTATCTAGTCAGGTCTCGTTTCTTCCAGCACCCCTCATCCGTCTTGCCGCTACGCGGCAATCCACCTTCCCCCACAAGGGGGGAAGGAAGAATCGCGCTGATCCCCTTTTGTTCCGATTTTCCTTGGCGATTGCTTGCTGCCGCGCTACCTCTTGCGCGTGACCGAGCAGCCGCGCCTTGCCGAGCAGAATGCCGCCGTCCTGCTGCCTGAGCCATTCGTCAGATGGTTCGGCGAAAAGGGCTGGTCGCCGCGCGTCCATCAGCTCGAGCTGCTGTCGAAGGCTCAAAGCGGCCAATCGGTGCTGCTGATCGCGCCGACCGGCGCCGGCAAGACATTGGCCGGCTTCCTGCCCTCGCTGACCGAGCTGGCCAGCCGTCCCAAGCGAAAGCCGGGCGAAGCCCGCCGCGGCATCCACACACTCTACATTTCGCCGCTGAAAGCGCTGGCCGTCGACATCGAGCGCAATCTCGGCAAGCCGGTCGAGGAGATCGGCCTGCCTGTCACCATCGAGACGCGCACCGGCGACACGCCTTCGCACAAGCGCCAGCGGCAAAAGCTGGCGCCGCCCGACATCCTGCTCACCACGCCCGAGCAACTCGCCTTGCTGATCGCTTCGAACGACGCAAAGCGCTTCTTCGAGGACCTGCGCTATGTCGTGCTCGACGAATTGCATTCGCTTGTCACCTCGAAGCGCGGCCATCTGCTGGCGCTCGGCCTTGCGCGCTTGCGCGCCTTTGTGCCCGGGTTGCAAACCATAGGCCTGTCGGCCACGGTGGCCGAGCCGGACGAGTTGCGGCGCTGGCTGGTAAGCCAGGCTTCTCCAGGCGCCATGTCCGAGCTCATCGTCGTCACCGGCGGCGCGAAGCCCGAGATATCGATCCTCGACTCGGAAGAGCGGGTGCCCTGGGCCGGTCACTCCGCCCGCTACGCCACGCCTGAGATCTACCGCGAGATCAAGCGGCACAAGACCACGCTGCTGTTCGTCAACACGCGCAGCCAGGCCGAGCTGCTGTTCCAGGAACTATGGCGCGTCAACGAAGACACGCTGCCGATCGCGCTTCATCACGGATCGCTGGATGTCGCCCAGCGCCGCCGCGTCGAGAAGGCCATGGGCGAAAACGCTTTGCGCGCCATCGTCGCTACCTCGACGCTGGATCTCGGCATCGACTGGGGCGATGTGGATCTGGTCGTGCATGTCGGTGCGCCGAAAGGCGCCAGCCGGCTCGCGCAGCGCATCGGCCGTGCCAACCATCGTATGGACGAGCCCTCAAAGGCGATTCTCATCCCGGCCAACCGCTTCGAAGTGCTGGAATGCCGGGCGGCGCTCGATGCCAACTATCTCGGCGCCCAGGACACGCCGCCGCTTGTCAATGGCGGGCTGGACGTCTTGGCTCAACACGTGCTGGGCTGCGCCTGCGGGGCGCCGTTCCATGCCGACACGCTGTTCGATGAAGTAAGGACGGCCGCGCCTTACGCCAGCCTGGACAGGCCGACATTCGACCGGGTTATCGACTTCGTCGCCACCGGCGGCTACGCGCTGAGAAATTACGAGCGCTATGCCCGCATCCGACAGACCAAGGAAGGCTTGTGGCGGGTGTCAAATCCCGCCGTCGCCCAGCAATACAGGCTGAATGTCGGCACCATCATCGAAGTGCCGGCGCTCAATGTGCGCTACGTCCAGGCCGGCAGCAGGGGGACAGCCTCTCGCGGCGGCAGGGTGTTGGGAAAGATCGAGGAAGCATTCCTGGAGACTTTGAGCCACGGCGACACCTTTATGTTCGGTGGCAAGATCCTGCGCTTCGAAGGCATTCGCGAGAACGAGTGCTTCGTCTCGAACGCGCCCGGCAGCGACGCGAAGGTGCCCTATTATGGCGGCGGCAAATTCCCGCTTTCGACCTATCTCGCCGAGCAGGTGCGGGCCATGCTCGACGACCCGCAACGCTGGAAGAAACTGCCTGAGCAGGTCGCTGACTGGTTAAGATTTCAGGCGGACAAGTCCGTTTTGCCGAAACGCGATGATCTGCTGATCGAGACTTTTCCACGCGGCAACCGCTATTACCTCGTCGCCTATCCCTTCGAAGGCAGGCTTGCCCATCAGACGCTGGGCATGCTGCTCACCCGCCGGCTGGATCGGGCGGGCGCGAAGCCAGTCGGTTTCGTGGCCACCGATTACGCGCTGGCCATCTGGTCGCTGGCCGACATGGGCTGGATGTTCAAGAGCAGAAAACCGTCGCTGGCCACGCTATTCGATCAGGACATGCTGGGCGATGATCTCGAAGCCTGGTTCGCCGACAGCTGGCTGCTGAAGCGCACCTTCCGCAACTGCGCGCTGATTTCCGGATTGATCGAGAAGCGCCACCCAGGCAAGGAAAAAAGCGGCCGCCAGGTCACCGTGTCGACAGACCTGATCTATGACGTGTTGCGCAGCCATGAACCCGACCATATTCTGCTGCAGGCCACCCGTACGGATGCCGCGACCGGGTTGCTCGATGTCAGCAGACTTGCCGAGATGCTCTCGCGCATCCGCGGTCGAATCATGCATAAGAACCTTGAGCAGATATCGCCGTTGGCCGTGCCGATCATGCTTGAAATCGGCAAGATGCCGGTGAATGGCGAGGCAGACGAGACGCTGCTGATGGACGCCGCCACGCTCGTCGAAGAGGCCATGGGGCCGGAGATGGCGGACTGAAAGAAGGCCTAAGAGGGGATGAATTTTTCGCTGTCGCGCGCAACGCTGATCGCCGAGGCCGACCCTGTCGGCATCGCCGGCGAGCGCGCGGTCTGCGACCGGCGCGGCGTGCTCTATTTCCCCGATCTGCGGCTGCTCGCGGTCTCCGATCTGCATCTCGAAAAAGGCTCTTCTTTCGCCAGGCGCGGCGCGCTGATCCCGCCTTACGACACCGGGGCCACCCTGCTGCGGCTTCAGGCGGTGATCGCCGACTATCAGCCGCGCATCGTCGTCAGCCTGGGCGATTCCTTCCATGACGGCGGCGGTGCCGAGCGCATGCATCTGAGTTTCCGCGAAAGGCTGGAGGCGATGATGGCCGGCCGCGACTGGTTCTGGGTCGCCGGCAACCACGACCCGGATGCGCCAGCCGACCTGCCGGGCGAGACCGTGCGGGAACTCGCCATCGGCTCGCTGCTCTTCCGTCACGAGCCGTCGAAGGTCCGGGTGGAGGGCGAGATATCAGGCCACCTCCATCCGTGCGCGCGCATCGTTCAGCGCGGGCGCTCGGTCAGGCGGCGCTGCTTTGCCGGCGATGGCGGCCGCATGATCATGCCGGCCTTCGGCGCCTATACCGGCTCGCTCAACGTTCTCGACCGCGCCTATGCCGGCCTGTTCCGGCTGGAGACGCTAATGGCCTATATGCTGGGCGCCGAACGCATTTTTGCTATCTCCGGCTCGATGCTCAGGCCGGGCTGAAACTTACTCCCTGCCGTAATAGAGGGTGACCGTGTGCTTCGCCTCGGCGAAGAACAGCCAGCGCTCGACCAGCATGCCGGCGAGTTGCGCGACGGCTGCAAGCATGGACGCAATTGCGCTTAAGGGCCCTGGCAGGAAGTACGCGATCGCCAGCAGAATGGCTGGCACTGCGAATGCCAGCGCCTGCGTGATCAGCCGCAACTTGGCGCTATGCTTGCGCGCGATGCGGAATCCCATTTCCTTCAGCAGATAGTTCTCTTCCGTGTGCGGCCACTCGATGGAACGCACCGTGCCGCCGGCAAGGCCGGTCGCTGTGTTGGCGGTGGTCGGGATTTCCAGCCGGTCATTGTAGCGCCAAGTCGCAAGCTTCCAGCCCCAGCCGGCGAGCGTGGCAAGCAGAGCCCAGATCGGCATCGCCGTTGAACCCAGCTTGAACCCCTGGAGCAAGGCGTTGGCAAGAACGCTTCCGGTCATCACCGCGAAGATGAGATAGGCCGGCAAAGTATAGCGACTGTGCCACTGCGCGATCGGCTTCAACGAAGCATAGATCATGGCGGTCGTGCAGATTGTCACGACCGCGCCTGCCGCCGCCAGCAGGCCGGCGATCGCTACCCAGCCGCCGCTCCTGCCGAGCAACACCCAGCCGATGCCGAACAGGCCGGCCGGAATGAAGGTGGCGACCGAGGCCACGCCTTCGCGCGACAGCCACGAGCTGCGCCATTGCGAGAAAGCGCGCCAGGCTCGCTCAGGGCGGCCGAGATGGCCGGTCGAGGAGAGCAGGCCTGCAACAACAAGACCGAGCGCCAGCCCCATGCCGACAAGGCCAAGCCAGAAATCGGCCGGGATCACGCCAGATCCGCCAAGCAGGCCGAGCAGCGCGAGCAGGCCGTAGCCTGCCCCGGTGGCGGTGGTGAAGAAGACGACCGAGAAGGCGGGATGCATGGCTAGTTCGAAAGCATGCGGTCGATCCAGCCGAGGAACCCGCCCTCGGCCTTGATCGGCTCCAGCGCCGCCGCGTCGACCTTCGCAGCGCGTTCGCTACGGGCGCGCGGCGGCAGATACCGGTTGGTCGGCTTGTAGCCGAGCTCCGGCATCAGCGCGACGCCGCCACGCTCCTCGACAAGCTGCGAAATCGCCGAGGCCGGATCGCCGAGGTCGCCGAAATGCCGGGCGCTGGTCGGGCAGGCGGCGACGCAGGCGGGCACCCGGTCCTCCTCAGCCAGATTGTCGTTGTAGATCCGATCGACGCAGAGCGTGCATTTCTTCATCACGCCGACATCGGTGTCGAATTCACGCGCGCCGTAAGGACAGGCCCAACTGCACAATTTGCAGCCAATGCACTTGTCTTCGTCGACCAGCACGATGCCGTCCGAGGCGCGCTTATAGGAGGCGCCGGTCGGGCAGACGGTGACGCAGGCCGGCTGCTCGCAATGCAGGCAGGAGCGCGGGAAGTTCACCGTGCGGCTGCCCAATTCCGTCATGTGCTCGTAGCTGTGCACCCGGTTGAACCAGACGCCGTCGACATGCCCGCCATAGGGGTCGATGTCGGTCAGCGGCGCCATATGGCCGCCAGTGTTCCACTCCTTGCAGGCGGTGACGCAGGCTTGGCAGCCGACGCAGGTGTCGAGGTCGATGACGAGGCCGAGTTTCTTATCGGTTTGCGCGGGAAGACAGGTCATTCGGCAGCTTCCCTCTTCATGCGGAATTCCGTGCCGAAGCGAAGCACGTCAGGCGATGGCTCGAAATGCGGTGGCTGTGCAAAACGCTCGAAATGCGGCTCGGTGAAGCCGGCTTCCTCCGCCGCGCATTTGACGATCCGCACGCGCACGTCAAACCACGCGGCCTGTCCGGTGACCGGATCGGAATTCGAGTAGCGCTTGCCGTTGGCGTTCGTCGCCGTCTGGTCGTCGATGATATGGTTGAGCAGGAAACCGCGATTGCTCTCCGCCGCATCGTCCTTCAGGCCCCAGCTGCCGCGCCGCTTGCCGATCGCGTTCCAGGTCCACACCGTGTCCGGGTTCACGCCGTCGACCAGCTTGATCTGGCCCTTCACCCTTCCGTTGAGGCTTTCGATCCACACCCAGTCGTTGTCGGAAAGGCCAAGACCGGTGGCGGTCTGCCTATGCACGAACAGGCGGTTCTGGCTGGTGATCTGCCGCAGCCACGCATTTTGAGAACCCCAGGAATGGTACATGTGCATCGGCCGCTGCGTCAGCGCATGCAGCGGATATTTTTGCAGGTCGACGGTGCTGTCCTCGAAGGGCGCGTACCAGAAGGGCAGCGGGTCCATATAGGCCTCGATGCGCCCGCGCTCGGCGTCCGGCGGCTGCACCTCGCCATGGCCGCGCCCGGCAAGCCTGAACCGCTGCATCGGCTCCGAGTAGAGCTGGAAGACGATAGGCTCGGCCTTGGAAATGAAACTCATTTCGACCGCGAAATCGAGATAGGCGCGGTTGCCCATTTTGTAATAGCGCTGGTCGTCGGAAAAATCGTGGTGCCAGAAGCCGCCATTGTCGATGTAGCGCTGCAGCTGGTTGGGGTTGACGTCGCCCCTGCCGATCGAGCCGCCATTCTCGCCGCGCCAGCCGGCTAAAGGGCCGATGCCGGGCGTGCGCTCGTGGTTGACGATGTAGTCGGCATAGTCGCGGTATTTGGCTGAGCCGTCCTCGTCGACAAAGCCCGGCAGACCAAGCCGCGCGCCGAGCTCGATCAGCACCGACTGGAACGGCCGCACGTCGCGGTCCGGTTGCACCACGGGATGGCGGATGGCGTCGCCCGGACCGTCGGCATGGCTGATCGGCCGGTCGAGCAGGCTGATGCAGTCGTGCCGCTCGAGATAGGTGGTGTCGGGCAGCACCAGATCGGCGAAAGCCACCGTTTCGGAATAATAGGCGTCGGAATAGATGATGAACGGGATCTTGTAGGCGCCCGCCTCGTCCTTGTCGGTCAGCATACGAACGGTCTCGACCGTATTCATCGACGAGTTCCACGCCATGTTCGACATGTACATCATCAGTGTGTCGATCGGATAAGGATCGCCGGCCCAGGCATTGCGGATGACCGAGTGCATCAGCCCGTGCGCGGCCAGGGGTGCTTCCCAGGAATAGGCCTTGTCTATGCGGGTGGGCCGGCCGGCCTCGTCGACGAGAAGATCGTCCGGGCCGCAGACGAAGCCGAGCGGCATGCCGTCCAGCGGCGTCATCGGCCGAACGTTTTTTCCGCATGGCTTCGGCTCCGGCGGCGCCGGGCGCGGGTAGGGCGGCTTGAAGCGGAAACCGCCTGGAACATCGACGGTGCCCAGCAGAACCTGCAGCAGATGGATGGCGCGGCAGGTGTGAAAGCCGTTGGAATGGGCCGAGATGCCGCGCATGGCATGCATCGAGACGGGTCGTCCCTTGATCGTCTCGTGTCGCCGGCCGGCCCAATCGGTCCAGGCGATCGGCAGCTCGATCGGCTGCTCGAAGGCGACATGCGCCAGCTCAGCCGCGATGCGCCGGATCGTGTCGGCGGCAACACCGCAGCGCTCTGCCACTGCGTTCGGCGAGTACGTCTCGTCGAGATAGCGTTCGGCGATGAGCTGGAAGACCGGCACACAACGCCGCCCGCCTGCCTCATAGCTGCCGGTCAGCGCCGGCTTTGCTTCGGGGTCGGCTGCGTTGACCGGCCGCTTCGCCATCCTGTCCCATGCAAGCGGGTTGCCGCCGTCGTCACGAACGAACAACCCGTCATCGGCGGATCCCGGTTCTTGCACGACCAGCACGGGCGCGTTGGTGTAGCGCAGCAGATAGTCGAGATCGACGCGTCCGGCCTTGAGCAGTTCGTGGACGAGCGCCAGCACGAACAGGCCGTCCGTGCCGGGGCGAATGCCGATCCAGTCGTCGGCGATGGCATTGTAGCCGGTGCGGCAGGGATTGATCGAAACCACCTTGGCGCCGCGTGCCTTGAGCTTGCCGAGGCCGATCTTGATTGGGTTGGAATCATGGTCCTCGGCGACGCCGAACAGCATGAAGTATCTGGTGTTGTCCCAGTCGGGCTCGCCGAATTCCCAGAACGAGCCGCCGATCGTATAGAGCCCGCCGGCCGCCATGTTGACCGAACAGAAGCCGCCATGGGCGGCGAAGTTGGGTGTGCCGAATTTTGACGCCCACCAGCCGGTCAGCGATTGCGACTGGTCGCGCCCGGTGAAGAAGGCAAGCTTCCTCGGGTCGGTGCGCCGGATCGCCGACAGCCTCTCGGTGGCGATGGTCAGCGCTTCCTCCCACTCGATCTCGCGGAATTCGCCGGAGCCGCGCGGACCTGTGCGCAGCAACGGCTTCTTCAGCCGCGCCGGGCTGTAATGCTGCATGATGCCGGCGCTGCCCTTGCCGCAGATCACGCCGCGGTTCACCGGATGGTCCTTGTTGCCGTTGATGTAGCGTACCTTGCCGTCCTTGATGTGGACGTCGATGCCGCAGCGGCAGGCGCACATGTAGCAGGTGGTCTTGGCGATGCGGTCGGAGACGCTTGGCGAGGTCTCGACGCCATCGCCCTCCTCCGGCGCTCGGCTGTCCGCCAGCGGCCGTTGCGAGGGGGCGGAATTGGCGCCGCGCGGCTCGGCCCTGCTCATGATCCGCGAACGCTCTTGCCGCTCGCCATCTTGGCCTTCGTCTTGGGGCCGGGGCCGCGCATGTAGTGGAGCTCGGGATGATAGCGCTCACCGGCGAGCTGCCGCTTCAGCCGGCGGCTCCAATGCGCGAATAGGGATTTGAAGCGCCCTGCCATTTCCCGCTCTTGGCCTCTGACGACCAGTTTTTTCCAATTTCCTGTAAAAACTTAGAACAAAGCTATTGATGCGTCTAACAAGCAGCTCTTGTAATTCCGATCGATTTTGCTTCTTAGTTAGCCCATGACACTCGATCAGTTGCGCATCTTCGTCGCTGTCGCCGAGCACGGCCATATGACCAAGGCTGCCGAGCGGCTCGGCATCTCGCAGTCGGCGGCGTCGGCTGCCATTCGCGCGCTCGAAAGCCAGCACGGCGTGCGCCTGTTCAACCGGGTCGGCCGCAACATCGAGCTGGCCCAGACCGGCCACCGCTTCCTGCCGGAGGCGAAGGCGGTTCTGGATCGCGCCGTGGCGGCCCGTGGCGTGCTGGAGGATGTCTCGCAGACCGTCGCCGGCAGCCTGTCGATCGCGGCCAGTCAGACCATCGCCAGCTACTGGTTGCCGCGCCGCCTGGCGTCCTTCCACGAGGCCTATCCTGCCGTGAAGCTCAGCGTGACAATCGGCAACACCAGGCAGGTCGAGACCAATGTGCTGGACGGCAGGGCCGATTTCGGACTGGTCGAGGGCCGCACCGAGTCCGACATCCTGCGCCGCGCCACGGTCGACGAAGACCGTCCGATGCTGGTCGTCGCGCGCGCGCATCCCGAAATCCCGATGACGCGGGCGGGGAACCTCGACATCAGGGCGCTGCGCTGGATCATCAGGGAAGGCGGGTCGGGCACGCGCGAGGCGCTGGAGGATTTCGCGCTTAGCCAGGGAGTCCCGCCGGCCGAGTTGCAGATTTTCCTCGTCCTGCCCAGCAATGAGGCCGTGCGTCAGGCGGTCGAGGCCGGCGCAGGGGCGACGATCATCTCGGAACTGGTGGTCGCGCGCTCCCTGGCGGAAGGCAGCCTCAGGGCCGTGCCGGTCGAATTGCCGAAGCGCGACTTCGCCATGATCACCCACCGCGACCGCCAGGCGAGCCTCGCGCAGATGGCGCTGAAGGCGCATCTGGGTGGAAGGGCCAGCTGAGCCCAGGCGGCATCCGAACTATGTCATTTGGATGCTGATCATTGCGAACGCTCGCGATTAGCCGAAAGCCTCCGAACTTCGTCATCCACGGGCGGAGCGACGCGAAGCGGAGCGTAGGCCCGAGGATCCATTCCGTGACCTTCGACGTGGAATGCAGCGGAGCAGAATTCTGCACCGGAGCAACGCTTCAAAGTCACGGAATGGATCCTCGGGTCTGCGCCGCGTCGCTTCGCTCCTTGCTCCGCCCGTGGATGACGAAGTGACTGGCGTCTTAGTCAAGCTCCAGCCCTCACGCGAATTTCCGCTGCGCATCCAGCGCGAGTCCCAGGCCGACCGAGCCGAACATGTCGCCTTCGATGACCGATGCCTGCGGCACCAGCGCCAGGATCTGCCGTTTCGCCAGCGGGATGGCGGTCGAACCGCCGGTGAGGAACACGGCGGTGATGGCCGAAGCAGGGATGCCGGCGTCGGCGATCGTCTGTTTGACCGTCGCGGCCACGCGTTCGATATCGCTCGCAATGGTCTCCTCGAGGCCGGCGCGCGTGATCTCGGCCGCGAAGCGCGCGCCGGGTAGCGACACCTTCACTTCGGCCGAGGCTTGGTCCGTGAGCGCGATCTTCGCCCTTTCGACCAAGCCCGCCAGCGCATGGCCGTAGCGATGCTCGACGACATGGATGAAGCGGTCGACGAGATCGGCACGCTCGGCCTCATAGCGGATCTGCCTCAGATCCGTCATCGCCTTGGCGGTGTAGACGAGATTGATGCGCTGCCAGGTGGCGAGGTCGATGAAATAGGCGGCCGGCAGATTGCGCTTGTGGTCCTTGGTCCGCGTCAGATAGCCGAGCTCGGGCATGACATGGGCGATGCTGAGCAGCCGGTCGAAATCGGTGCCGCCGATATGGATGCCCCGGTTGGCTAATATGTCGGCCTTGCGGTCGGTCGAGCGGGCGCGCTCCGGCGAGACTCGTACGATCGAGAAATCGGAGGTGCCGCCGCCCATGTCGACGATCAGCGCCAGCTCCTCGCGGGAAACCTTCTGCTCGTAATCGAGCGCCGCCGCGATCGGCTCGAACTGGAAGGCGATGTGCTTGAAGCCTTGCGCGCGCGCCGCCTTTTCCAATTCACCCTGCGCCTTCGCATCGGCAGCCGCGTCGTCGTCGACGAATTGCACGGGCCTGCCCAGCACGACGTTGTCGACCGGACCGCCGGCATCTTCTTCCAGCCGCTTCTTGAGGTGGTCGATGAACAGGCCGACGATGTCGATGAAGCCGATCTGGCGTGCCTTGATGCGCGTCTTCTCGTTGGCAAGCGAGCTGCCAAGCACGCTCTTCAGCGAGCGCATCAGCCGGCCTTCGATGCTGTCGGTGTAGTCGCTGATCGCACGGCGGCCGAAATAGGTGTAGCCGTCCTCAAAGTTGAAGAACACGGCGCTCGGCAGAGTGGGTTGCTCGCCCTCCAGCGCCACCAGCCGCGCCCGGCCGTCGCGGATCACGCCCACGGTGGAATTGGACGTGCCGAAATCGATGCCGCCGAATGCCGATCGCATCGCAGCCTCCTGTCTTTGCTTCATGGCGGCATATCGTCGGCGACGCGTTGCGCGCCGTCATCCGGATTGCCGGACCGCTCTGCCGATCGAAATGTCTGTGCTTGTCCCTAGGCTGGGAGGCGGCGATGTATCGCAAAACCGGGAAAAGGGAAACCCTGTTTTGAACGGAAAACGGGTCTTCCGATTCTTCCCGAAGCATCAATCCTTGCGGAAGATGAGCCGGCCCAGCCAGCCGGTCAGCATGGCCAGCGATATCGCAAACACGCCGTAGAGGAACGAATCGTCATGCGCGACGCGGAAGACCGATTGCTCGAAGCCGGATTTGCGGATTTCGAGCTGGGCCGAGCTTTCCTTGACGAACATCCCGCTCTTGAACAGGAACGCGCGGGCCTTATGGGTTCCGACCGGCACGTTGGGCGCGAGCCGCACGGTAGCGCGAAACAGGTTCTGCGACAGAAATTGCACACCGCCGACATTCTCGCTGTAGAGGCCCGTCGCCGCCTTGCGGTCGCGGAGCGCGGCGGTGAATTCCTCGATCGTTGCCGGACTGTCGGTCTCGTCGGCGGGCTTCATGTAGAGGTTCTGCGCGCCGAGCGAGAGCTGCTTGTATTTGGCAGGCTCGGCTATGTCTTGCAGCGGCCGCGTCGTCGCGACGGAATAGGAAACCGGCACGTTCTCGAACGTCTCCGAGTCCAGGTTGATCCAGACGCCGAGCACCCGGTCCTTGCGCCGGACGACGACCGGCCTTGGCGGCCCTTCAAGCACCACGATCACGTCGTAGCGCCCCTGACGCGCGATCAGCGGGTCGGGATTTTCCAGCGATCCGAAGATCGTGAGGTCGGCGCCTGAGAAACCCGCTGTGATCGAGATGGCGTCGGTTGACAGGCCGATCTGGATGCTTTCGGTGGGCGGCGTCTGCGCTGTTGCCGGGGAAAGGGCAAAGAGCATCGACAACGAGACGGCGGCTGCAAATGCTCGTCGCGCCGCCATCAGTTGAGCCCCGCGGCGGACAGCGAATAGAGATTGGGCGGCGTTACGAAGAGATCGGCGGCAAGGCGGATGGCGACGGCCAGCACCAGCATCGCCAAAAGGGCGCGCAGCTGTTCGCCGCGTAGCCTCTGGCCGGCCTTGGCGCCATATTGCGCGCCGGCGACGCCGCCGGCCATCAGCAGGAAGGCCAGGATCACGTCCACCGTCTGGTTGGTCGTGGCATGCACCAGCGTCGTATAGGCCGAGGTGAAGATGATCTGGAACAGCGAGGTGCCGATGACGACATTGGTCGGCACCTTGAGCAGATAGATCAGCGCCGGCACCATGATGAAGCCGCCGCCGACGCCCATGATCGACGACAGGAAACCTATCCCGGCGCCGAGCCCGAGCACAGGGATAACACTGACGAACAGCTTCGAGGCGCGGAAGCGCATCTTGAACGGCAGCCGGTGGATCCAGTTGTGCTGGCCGGATTTCTTGAGCACGGGCGCGGCGCCGCTGCGGCTGGCTCGCAGCGCGTTGACGCTTTCGAACAGCATCAGCCCGCCGACCGTGCCGAGCAGCACGACGTAGAGCAGCGAGATGAACAGGTCCAGCTGGCCGAGCCGGCGCAAGAGCGCAAAGACGAAGATACCGGCCGTCGAGCCGACAATGCCGCCGGCCAAAAGCACGCCGCCCAGCTTGAAGTCGAGCGTGCCGCGCTTGAAATGTGAAAGCGCGCCGGAGAAGGAGGAGGCGATGACCTGGTTTGCGCCGGTGGCGACGGCGATTGCCGGCGGGATGTTGTAGAAAATCAGAAGCGGCGTGATCAGGAAGCCGCCGCCGACCCCGAACATGCCCGACAGGAAACCCACCGCGGCGCCCATCGCGAGCAGCACGAAGATGTTGACGGAAATTTCCGCGATCGGGAGATAGATGCCCACCCGTCTGTCTCGATCAGTTTGTCTGCCGGCGCACAGTGCCGTCCCCGGACAGTAAAGCACCGAAAAGCCAATTTTTTCTTGCGCCGGGGGGGGGGGGGGGGGGGGGGGGGGGGGGGGG